>DAHXOG010000069.1 GCA_027364995.1 Candidatus Mancarchaeum sp. | reverse complement strand
TCCGGAATTGGCCAAAGCAATCTTCTCATAGTTCCAGGGGAGATGTTCGGGATAACCAATATAATAGAGCAGGCGAACAACCCAACTAGCTTTTCACAAGCGGTTCGCAACCGCATATCGAACTCGCACATATCCAAAATAAGCCTTATGAACGAGGACAGGATAATCTCCATAGAGCTTGAGAAGGGCGAAAGCAAGCAGTATTTGATAATAGAGATGTTCGGCAAGGGGAATATAATAATCGCTGATCCTGAAATGAAAATAAGCCTTGCATATACAAGGCACGAGTTCAGGGACCGCCGGATCTTTTCAGGAGAGCAGTATACCCCTCCAAAAAACAAGCAGATAACCGTAAGCAAGCTCGGCAATGTGGATGAGATTACAGGCGCGCTAATGCTCGCATTCAAAAAACAGGATAAAAACGTAATGCAGGCGATTTCATCCTGCATGAATATAGGTTCGCTGTATATTGAAGACGCAGTTATAAGGCACGGGCTCGATCCATCGGCACCATCGGAAAGCGCATCCGAAAATGATATAAAATCGATATCCAAGGAAATTGCAAATTTATACGAAACCTTGCACAAGCCAAAACCGGTCGTGTACATCTCGGAAGGCAAGATAATTGACTATGCGGCTTCGGATATCAAGAAGTACGAAGCGATGGAGTGCAGGCATTTTACGCACATGTACGAGGCAATGGAGGAGTACTACCTGTCTAGCCCAGAGGCGCAGCAAAAGCCGCAGGAAAACATAAAGCTCAAAGAGCTTGAGGCAAGCATAAAAAAGCAGAAAGAGATAATAGAAAATACCTCCGGAGAAATAAGCAAGCTAAAGGAGCTAGGCGATTTTATATATGCCAACATGAATCTGATAAACCAAATAATACAGGCCGCGAGATCTGCAAAACGCTTTGAAAAATCTAATATAGAGCAAGAATTCGGAGTGCATGTAAAAGACGTAAACCTTAAAGATAAGACGATAACATTAGATATATAGCATTCAATTAATATTTAAGATTCCGATAATATATTGGTAATGCCAATGTTTAACATAACATTTCTGGGGACTTCAGGGTCGGCGCCAACTAAGCAGCGTGGCCTATCGTCCGTGGCCTTAGAACATAACGGCAATATAATGCTTTTCGATTGCGGAGAAGGCACGCAGAGGCAGATGCTGACATTCGGCGTCAATATATCGAAAATAAAATACATATTCATAACGCATATGCATGCAGATCATGTTTTAGGGATAGCGGGCCTCTTGCGCACAATGTCATTATATCATAGGACGGAACCGATAAACATATACTTTCCCGATGGATATATCGAGGGAATGCAAAGCCTTCTAAAATTCGACAACGCGCTTATTGGCTTCAAGATTATACTTCACGGGATAAAGGCAGGAACATTGGTAAAGGAAAATGACTTTACCGTAAGCGCATTCAAGCTAAACCATTCGGTAAAATGCTATGGGTACGTATTCAAGGAATCCGACAAGCACAGATTCATGACAAAAAAGTGCCAATCGCTAGGCATAAAAGGCAAAATGTTCACCGAGATCAGGAATAAAGGCCATATAACCATATCCGGGGAGAGAGTATACCTAAAGGATGTAACCACCATTGAGCAGGGCAAGAAATTTGTCTATGCTACGGATACAAGGCCAATGGCATCAACTGCCAAAGCGGCAATTAACTCTGATATATTCGTGCACGAAACTACATATACATCTGATATGTCAAAGCAGGCAAGGGAAAGGAAGCATTCGACCAGCGAAGAAGCCGCGAATCTGGCGAGCAAGGCAAATGCCAAGAAGCTGATATTGTACCACTTCAGCACGCGTTATAAGGATACGTCACTATTGCTTGAGGAAGCAAGGAGTATATTCAAAAATTCATATGCATCTTACGATGGCATGAAGATTAATGTAAAGTAATCGCAAAACTTAATAATTAAAGCAAGAAAATATCTCTGCACGGGCCCGTAGTCGATTGGTAAGACGTCTCCCTGACACGGAGAAGACATGGAGTTCGATTCTCCACGGGCCCACTCATTCCTTACAACAATAAAGTCATCCTACATCTACTTTCTTGAATGCGTATACTGCTATGGATCCGAATATCAATGTGGATACGACTAGTGCAAGCAGATCAATCCATACCGGAAACATTCCTGACCCAGTGAGCGCTATCCTCATTCCGTCCACTCCATAAGTGAGCGGGTTAAGGTACATTACGTATTGCACGTACTTCGGCAATGTGGTTATTGGAAATATGCTGTTCGACAAGAAGAATAGCGGGAATGTTAAAAAGCTCGTCACTAACTGGAATCCCTGAAAATCGCTTATGATAGAGCCGAATATAAGCCCAAGGCTTATGAAGGTCGTTGCTATCAGCAGCGCAAATACTATGAAAAGCGGAGTCATTAGGGATAAATGCACGCTGAATCCTATAAGTAATGCTATGACTATTATTACCAAGCTTTGCAGCAACGCTGAGGTAGCGCCGCCGAATATCCTCCCTATCACTATGGAAACGCGTGAATTGGGAGTAACCATTATCTCCTTCAGAAAACCGAACTGCCTGTCCCATAAAACCGAGCTGCCCGTAAATATCGAAATGAAAAGTAGTGACATGCCTATTATCCCTGGAACTATGAAATCCAGGTAGTTTCCGCTGATTCCTAGCACGCTAAGATTTACTATGCTTCCCAATCCGAATCCCAGCCCTATGAGGAAGAATACGGGCATTAGCAGTGTGCCTATTATCCTTGATTTTGCCCTGAAGAAACGTTTTACGTCCCTCAGCCATAATACATATATAGCGTTAGTATCCATGCCATCACCTTTGCCTCATCCTACTGCGCATCATTCCCTTCCAGCCTTCTCCTCCCTCGTCGCGTATTGTCTTTCCAGTGTAGTATATATAGACGTCTTCCAAGCTTGGCTTATGCAGGTTAACTGAGCTTACCTCAATACCGAGTTTCTGTGCCGTAGCCATTATCTCAGGGATTTTCTTCTCTCCCTCATCAACAGTCAATTCCAGGAATCCATCGCGATTCGATATTGTCTTTACGTATTTCTTTTTTCTAAATTCGCTCTTTAAGCGTTCTATTCCAGAATTAATCTGCAATGATACTACGTCTCCGCCCAGCTTGTCCTTCAAAACCTTTGGAGTATCGAGCGCAACAATCTTTCCATGGTCTATGAATGCTACCCTGTTGCAAAGGTAATCCGCCTCTTCTATGTAATGCGTAGTCAATATCAGCGTAACCTTTTTCTCCTTGCTAAGCTTTTGTATATAATCCCAGATGTGCCTCCTGGTTTGCGGGTCTAGCCCTACCGTGGGCTCGTCAAGGAACAATACCTTTGGCTCATGCAGCAGTCCTCTGCCTATCTCAAGCCTGCGCTTCATCCCTCCTGAATAATTCTTGACAAGCACATCCGCCTTGTCCTCGAGTTCCACGAGCTTGAACGCTTCCTGTATCCGTTTTTTCCGTTCCTTCTTCCCAATATTGTATAATATGGCATGGAACTCAAGGTTTTCCCTGCCTGTTAATTCATCATCAAGCGAAGGGTCCTGGAACACTATACCTATGCTTTTCCTTACGTTATTCGAATCCTTTATTATATCATATCCCGCAACAGTGGCTGTGCCCTTAGTCGGCTTAACTAGCGTCGTCAGCATCTTGACCGTGGTTGTTTTTCCTGCGCCGTTTGGGCCTAGAAGGCCGAATATCTCCCCTTCCTTTACATTAAAGGATATATTGTTAACGGCCCTAAGCGTCCCGAATTCCTTTTCCAGCTTTTTAACCTCTATTATCATTATTACCGCCAAAATTAATTAGACCAATTTTGATAATCTTCCCACCATCTCCTTTATGCTTTTTTTATACGTGGCGAATTCCTTCTTATTGCTCACTGCCAATTCCTCCAGGTATGATATTCCGCTCTCAATGCTTGTAAGTATCTCATCAGTGCTGTTATTCCCCTCAAATTTCTTCTTATAGTACTGCGTCAATTCGTATTTGCCATCGCTTCGTTTTTTGATTAGTCCCTCTTCTACCAATTGGCCTAAAAGCGGGTATATGGACCCCGGGGAAGGCCTCCACCACCCATGGCTCATTTCCTGCATGGCATTTATCATCTCTATGCCGTTCATGGGCTTGCTCTCAAGCAGCCTCAAAACCAAAGGCCTTAAGAACCCTTTTCCGGCCAGCCTAGTGCGCCATGCCCCATATCCTCCGAAATTGCCATCTTGCCAAAATCCAAATCCTGATCCTTTCTCATTGTCCATGCTATCGCCTTATCCAATCTTAAACAATGCAATATATCGAATATTAGATATCTAATATCAGATATTTAAACGTATGCATTGCTTTG
>DAHXOG010000068.1 GCA_027364995.1 Candidatus Mancarchaeum sp. | reverse complement strand
GTAAATATCCTATCCGACGATTTTATCAGCAGCTTGAAAAAGATTGCATTTGCAAACCATATGCATATGGCAATAGACGAAGTGTATACCGGCATGGGAAGGAGCGGGGAACTGCTGCTCTCCTTAAAAAAGGGATTGAAGCCAGAGATGATATGCATTGGAAAAGGCATGGCTGCAGGGCTTCCGCTGTCCGCGGTACTGTATGACGGCGATTGGAATATATCCTACAACGGCGCTTTCGGCATGCAGTCCGGAAACATGCTATGCTCAAAGGCTGCCATAAAAACTATAGGCGGCCTGACAGAGAAAAGGCTTTCTTTCGTTAGAAGAAAGGGCAAGGAGATAGTCAAGCGCCTTGGCTCAATAAGCAACGAGAAAATAAAGTCCGTAAGGGGAATAGGCTTTATGATAGGAGTTGAACTTACAAAGTCAGGCAAGCCTTTGACTGATTATTCATACGAGCTAAGATCCGAGCTCCTAAAGAAAGGCGTGGTGTGCTCGCTGGTAGGTGCGAAAAGCAATATAATAAAGATAACACCTCCTCCATATATTGATGAAAAAACACTGGATGCAGGAATAGACAGGATTGCAGAAGCATTGGGTGAATAACATGAAGAATGATAAAAGGATTTTAAAATGTGCATTTTCAATAGGCGATGTCAAGGTAAAGGGTGCATCGTTATACAGGGTTAGCGCTCCCATGACCGAGCCTTTTTCGATATCTCTAGGCACGCAGTATGACTTTGACGGCCTTTTCGTAGAGCTCGATGGAGAATCGGAAAAGGGCTATGGTGAATGCAGCACCATACCCGAAATAACCGGGGAGTATACTGGTGCAGCCCTGGAAACCGCGCAGAGTATAATTCTGTCCATAAACGGCAGGGCTTATGAGAGCCTTGAGGATTTTTCCGAAAGCATTACAAAAATAATACATGGGAGCAGTGCAGTAAAGAATGCAATAGAAATGGCTGCGCACGACCTGTACGCAAGATCCAATTCCATCCATGTTGCCAAGCTGCTTGGAGGCTCAATGAAGCCCGCGGAGACTAGCGTGACAATAACTCTCGGCAGCGTTAAGGATGCATTAAAGCAATTGGAATCGATACAGAAGAAAAAGCCGAAGGACATAAAGATGAAGATAGGGGTTGACGCCAATCTTGACATAGCCAGAATAAAGGCAGTGTCGGAAAGGCTTAAGGGCGAAAAATTTTATGTAGATGCAAACCAGGGATATTCGTTGCAAGATGCCATAAAAGTCGGCAAGGTACTTAATGACGTAGGTGCTGCATTCTTTGAGCAGCCAATGGACTATAGGGACCTTGCAAAAATGGCATATTTGCGAAAACAAACCGGAATACCAATAATGCTGGACGAAAGCATAGTTAGCCCAAGAAGCGTCATAGACGCAATAATAGCAGATGCGGCTGATTACGTAAATGTAAAGCTGACCAAAAGCGGAGGCATGCGGCAGGCACTCAAGACGCTTTTCACTACGCAGGCATATGGGATAAAGGCCATGGTAGGATGCATGATAGAAAGCAAGCTCGGTATAGCTGCAAGCCTTGCGGTCGCACTCTCATCAAAGAACGTAATATTCTACGACCTTGACGGATTCCAGTTCTTGAAGGAGCAGCCATTCGAGGCAGGCATAGAATACAAAAATGGCATGAATACGCTTACGGACGGCAAAGGTATAGCCTGCATCCGCAAGTTTTAGGCTATATTGCGTTATTATTCCAGCGATAAAATGCCATGGATACCAATAAGAAGCGTTGACAAGCACTTATACAAAATGGCCATGAAAATGAAGGATGGTTATTCGATTACTGTGAAAAGCTTCAAGAAAGACAGGATTGTTACAATAAAAAGAGCAGGAAACAATTTTGAAATAGACGAAGACGGCTTTAAAAAAGAGAAGTTAACTGTCGATGAGAATGCGCTCAAAAAGGCAATAAAGGATACTATCGATTTTGAATACCCAAAATCCCACGAATTGATGGTAACAGAACAATCGGCAAAGCCTTAAATCCTACAAAGACAATATCTTATCGTGGTTTATTATATGTGTGTGGTATCATGGTGCATGAAAAAGCAATAACCGGAAATACGTCGTTGTACTGCATAATAGGCATGCCTGCTCATCATTCGCTTTCTCCGACAATACACAACGCGATGTACAAGAAGCTCGGAATGGACGCCGTTTTTCTTGCGTTTGACGTTGCCCCTGAAGACCTTAAATCGGCAGTATACGGGATGAAGGCATATGGCATAAAGGGAATGACGCTTACAAGCCCGCACAAGCAGGAGGTCATGAAATACATGGACCACATAGACCCTCTTGCAAAAGAGCTCGGGGCCGTAAATGGGATAGTGATAAAAAACGGCAAGTTTTATGGTTACAATACTGATGAGCCTGGCTCCATAATGTCCTTGGAAAGGCACGGAATGAATACAAAGGCAGGCTATGCTCTGTTCGGCGCAGGAGGTGCGGCAAGAGCTATCGCTTTCGGCCTTGCTCATAAAGGCGTAAAATCCTTGTATATAATAAACAGGACCTTGGAGCATGCGGAAGGGCTTAAATCCGACCTGCAGAAGCGCTTTCCGAAGATGAATATAGAAACCGCAAAGCTCGGATCCAAAAAAGCCGAGATTGCAATAAAGAACTCAAAGTATATACTTAACGCTACGAATATTACTCTTGAAAACAGCAAAGACACGCCTGTTCCTGCAGGGCTGCTTAACAAAGACATGGTGGTTTTCGACGCAAATTATGTACCTTTGAAGAATAAGCTTTTGTCCGACGCAAAAAAGAAGGGATGTATAACAATAAACGGCTTGGAGCTCCTTGTTTACAACCAAGCAGTAGCATTCAAGCTTTTTACAGGGAGGGAGCCAGACATCAAAACGATGATGGATGCAGCAGAAAAAGCAGCAAATTAGCATTAGAATCGAAGCGTTATCCCCTATGTCCCAACTTTATGTAATCATACAGCCTAGATAACGTTCAGGCAAAGAATATTTATTGAGGTAAAACAACATGGTTGGCATAAAGCATAACTTGTATCCTCTGAATGCTGGCGAAGCCGCAAAATTTTTAGGATGCAGCATTGCCGACCTGATAGATAAGCTGACATCTTTTGACTACAGTTCTATACCTACACTTACGGAGAGGGAAGAAGGCGATACCGAAAAATGGGTGGCTATACGAAGCAGGTATCCTTTTACCATCATAGTAATAATGGATCGTGATAGAAACGATATTGCAGGCTACTGGTCGTTTGTGCCTGTGGATGAGAAAACGTTCAAGCGCATAAAGAGCGGCACAATGATAGACGGCGACATAGCCTTAGAAAATATTCCAGAATTGAAACCTGGAAGTAGATGTTATATGTACATAACAATGGTGTTCCTTAAAAAAGAGTACAGGCATACGGATGCGGTAGGCGCTATCTATGATTCATTTACAGAAACATTCTCTAAATTCGCAGAAAAGGATATATTTTTCCATGAGGTGGCCGCAAACGCTTATACTGAAGAAGGTAAATCCTTCGGCATGCGCCTAGGCATGTCATTCGTAACGCATAGCGCCGAAAGGGGAGAAATTTATTCTGCAAAAACACAATTGATTCTCGCTTCCAAATATTTAAATGCCAGCGAAAAGCTCATCAAAGCGTATTCTGCATATCCGTAAGCCCTTGCCAATAGCTTAAATGCCTTATCCATGCCGAGCGTTGCCAATAAAACACGATTATTGCAAGGTGTTGGCTCCCTCCATAATGTGCCATTCATCAAGCCTTTAGCATGTATAAATATACTACTGAGACCACCATCGCGGCTATAGCGGCGAAGTCGCCAAATCCCAGGAACTTTATAAATACCCCGTAAAGTATTGCAAGCCACAGTATATCGAGCTCGGGTATGCTGTAAATGAGCTCTTTGTCAACAACCTTGCGCACTCCCCTTAGGTATTTCGTGTACGTGTAGCTTATGAATCCGAGTACAAATGGCACTACTATGGCGACTCCAGCCAGCGCAGATATGCCTATAGACGCTTCTGTGACCTTGAATCCGAACGCAAGAACTGCGATCAAAGTCACCAGCGCCTCAATAACAGATATCCAGAACCATTTGCTCGGTATTGACTCTCTCTCATAGCTGACCCTTACCGAAAGCATCCCGCCTATTGCATAAAATACTGCTGCAGTAAGGCCCATGGCTATGCTGAAAAGGTTTATCGATGAAGGGTATGAAGAATTGAACGAGATATAAAGGTATATGACGCTAGCAACTATCACGATAATGGCAACAGTTATTCCTATAAGCTTCTTTCCAGATGCTGCAAGCAGCTTTATGTTTTTTCCGTCGAATAGGAAAAAGAGCACACTCATATAAGAAATAGCGTATACTACAAGAAGGCTTTTTGAATTGACCACGCTGAACAGGGCTATGTTGCCTATGGCATAAA
>DAHXOG010000067.1 GCA_027364995.1 Candidatus Mancarchaeum sp. | reverse complement strand
CGTCCAAAGAGCTGCTGTTGCTATCCTTGTCCTTAAGTATTGCCATCATATCTGCCATTGTAAGCATGCGCGCCTTGGAATATTGGTATTCATGCAAGAGCGGCATCATAGCTGCCTTATCGCAAATCCTTTTTATGTCTGCAGGCGAGAAACCGCCCGTGGCTCTTGAAAGCCTACCGTAGTTCAGCCCACTCCTCGGCTTATTGCGCGTATAAAGCTCGAAAAGCAGTTTTCTATCTTTATAATTCGGAGGTGAGATATATACACTGTCTCCGAACCTTCCACTTCTTTTCAACGCCGGATCTATATCCCATGGCTGGTTCGTCGCCCCTATAACAAATATTCCCTCGGGGTTTGCTTGTACACCATTCATCTCTATAAGTAATTGGTTTACTGCCATCCTCATTGTTGAGCTTTCGTTGCCTCCGCCACTGCCCCTTTTGACTCCGAGGGCATCGAGTTCGTCGAAGAATATTATGCATGGTGGATTATGCCTCGCCTGCTCAAACACAGCATGAAGGTTCTTTTCCGTATTGCCGGTATACATGTCCACTATCTGGTTTATCTGAGCTATTATTACATTGGCCCCTGCCTCTCCGGCTATGGCATTAACCATGTGGGTCTTACCAGTGCCTGGAGGGCCGTAAAGCAATAGCCCGAGCCCTAACTCCTTTCCGTATTTCTTGAAGAGCTCCGGCCTTTGTATGGCAAGCACCACATTATCGTGAAGGTATGTCTTTACCTTTTTCAGCCCTATTACCGCATCGAATTTTGTCGTTGATTTGTAAAACGGCAATTTCTTTATCTGCCCCTCCTCTATAACCTCCTTGTCCTCTTCAGGTTTTTGCACTTGCTGCATCTGCTGCAATGGTGCTTTTGTTGTTCCTGTATTGGAAAGGTCGACATGCATAAGCGAGTCTATGTGCTCAAGCCTGTTTTTTGCTTCGGTATAACCAGAATCGATCGAGATAGACTTTTCATACCAATATTTAGCGCCAACAAGATCATTGCTTGCCTCTAGCATATCCCCATACAGCAATGGTGCATCAGGGCTCTTTGGCTCAAGCTCCATAACCTTCTGCAGGTCTGCCTTTGCCTTATCATACTCACGTATCAGCCTTTCGGTTAGCGCCCTGTTGAAATACGCATCAGGGTATTCAGGGTCTATTTTTATGGCTTCGCTGAATTCATTTATGGCATCCGAAAACTTGCTCTGCTCAAAAAGCGAGTTTCCCTTGCGCCAATGCTCCTTAGCCTCAGGATCCACCTCGTGCTTGCCCCCTTGCTGATCCGCCATATCAAATCATCTAAATGCATTGTTATAGCAATATGCTATAATCTACCACGCTTTACTCTATTAATATACTTGTACGCCACCATATTTAAAATTTCTTATTTTTTATATTCTGACCTTGAATCAAGCAATGCGTTCAATTCTGCATCAACAGTGCTAATGCCGTGGTTGCTCCTCCTTTCGTTATGGAATTTTACGGACTTGAACCATTTTGACAATTCTCTCACAGTCTCATTAAGCCTTCTCATATCCTCAGACCTAATCTTGTACCTGCCGTTAAGCTGCCTTACAACCAATTCGCTGTCGGATACAAAATCCAATTCTATATGTTCCGAGTCCTTAATATTCGCTTCACACCATTCCAATGCCTTTATGACTGCGTTATACTCAGCGAAATTATTGGTCTTTATGCCGTTATAAAAACTTTTTTGCACGATTATTTTTTCTCCCTTTCCAAATACCGTGAATCCCGAAGCGCTTGGCCCTGGATTGCCCCTGGCAGCGCCATCCGTATACACTGTAAAGTGCTTATCGTCTTTTTTCTTCAGCTCCATAAAAATCATTCATAAATGAAATATGCTTTACTGCACTACCTATAAGTTGTTTATTATTAATTGTTTATTAATAAATATTACTTGATACAAAATTATGTTTGGTTTTACACAATCATGGTGCATTACATGAAGAGGCTTACTATAAAAGATGGCGAAGAGCTGGTCCATGCTGCAAGGAATGCCATAGAGCTTTCCATAAAAAGCAGGGCCTCGCCAAAAAATATTGTATACGAGAGCATAAAGCATTTTGACTGGCCATCGGGCGTTTTTGTTACGTTATTGCATTATCCTACGGAAATCCTAAGGGGCTGCATAGGCTTTCCAAGGCCTACACTAAGCCTAAGCAAAGCTGTAGTCGACTCTGCAATAGCTGCAGCTAACGAAGATCCCAGGTTCGTCCCGGTTTCCTTCAATGAGTTCCCCGAACTAATGGTAGAGGTAAGCGTGCTATCGGAGATGGTACAATTGACAGGAGGGGAAAAGGAAAGATTGAAGGCAATAAAGGTCGGCAGGGATGGATTGATGATAGAGTACGGCATATACAGCGGTCTGCTGCTTCCCGTTGTTGCTGTAGAAGAGAATTGGAATGCCGAACAGTTCCTTGAGGGCGTTTGCGAAAAGGCCGGCCTGCCAGAAGGGCATTGGAAGCAAAATAACGTACGCATGTATAAATTCACTACTCAGGTTTTCAGGGAGGAAGAGCCTAACGGCAGGGTAATAGAGCTAAAGTACAGTAAAATCTAATGCCGCGCAATAAGGCATTAAACGCTGGTTTTACAATTGCACAAAACAGGCTTTAAGCAATTCAAGCAAACATGTAAAAATAAAGGGTAAGAATGCATTCAAATAATTTCAGCACAAACACTAACAATATAAAAATATGGCTAGTATAAACCATATCATAATGTTTATATCAAATCAAAACGATTTTACCGGGCCCGTAGCTTAGCATGGTTGGAGCGTCCGACTGATAATCGGAAGGTCGAGAGTTCAAATCTCTCCGGGCCCATACTTCTTTAACATGAGTTTTTCATAGTAAATAAAAATGCTGAATAAGAAATAGGCGGCAAATATTGTTAGCGTGATAAGAAATACAATAAAGATATGGGGCACACCTAATCCTATTGATAGTAAAGATATTAAAGCGAATAGTATTCCTATTACTAAAATTTGATACATAACCATGCTCCTTCTTTTATAAAATTCGGTGTGATTACCCATCAGGGCGACAAAAATGCTATCAGCTATTATTACTGCAGTAGCTATATCCTCAAATGCAGATGTATTAAATCCTGTTAAAGATGATTTTGCGGAACCCACTAAGTCTGCCACAATTAATGTTGTAAATACAGTTAGAAATAATGCGAGGCTCAAGTTATAATTTAGATTCCTCCTTAATCTCTGAGCCTTCATTACTTTGTTTTCTTTTATAATATCTTTCCATATAAGGAACCCTTTTATTGTATCAAGTCCACTCCAATTCACAAACATATAAAAAATAATACCGGCCGCCAAAACAATAAAGCCTGCAAATCTTACTGAATTATTGTTATAATACGCTATAGTATATATGCTACCACTTATAAGTACAGAACTAATGGCCATAGATATAAATACAAAGCCAATGCGGTCGAATTCTTTTTCTACTTGTCCAGACATAAAATTTTTTGCCCGTGCCATTCAATCAATATTCTATATTATGAGAGGGATTAAATACCATGCAGCCAATGTCAAAGGTGGATACTTTTGGAATTGCCTCCTTTTTGAACGTAGGCAACTTTGTCATCTTCCATGGCCTTTCCTTCTTCGTAATCATGAAGGACAATATTTTTTGCTGCCATTGACTTTTATTGCTACCACTGATTGCCTTCCTGTCTTCCTTGCCTTGGAGTAGTTAGAGAAATATGGCAATGACTATTATTATTGGTACCACAGCAAATGCTGCATCAAGCCCATGCCTGCACGAGACTCCTTGTAAGCATGGCAATTTTATGCAGTTGCCTTAGAATATGGCAAGTGAGCATTCATTATAATTGTAAAGGATTAGACACTATTTGCGTACCAAAACTATTCAGAAAGATAGATATTTAAGAATTGGTTTACTAATACAAACCAATCACGTGGGTAGAATGAAGGTGTTGGACTTATTTTGTGGTGCTGGTGGATTATCATATGGATTTTATAAGCAGGGGTTTAAGGTTACTGGCGCAGACCTTTCAAGCAATGCTGGCGAGACATACAAATTCAATAAAATTGGCAGGTTCATGGACGTAGACTTGTCAAGTGAAATTATAACTGGTGGATTTGACGTAATAATTGGAGGTCCGCCCTGCAAGCCTTGGTCCTCAATAAACCTAACCAGAAGGAGAAAGTCACATGAAGATTATGGCCTTGTCGAAAGGTTCTTTAAACATGTGGAAGCCAACACCCCCGACATGTTCCTGCTTGAAAACGTGCCCACAATCAAGAATGACGCATCACTGAATCGGTACATAAAAAGATTAATCAACAGGTTCGATTATAGTATAACAGAAAGTCTTGTGTCATACAAGGATTACGGTGCAGCTACCAACAGGAAGAGGTTTATAGCCTTTGGAATCCGTAAAGGCGATTCAAAGCAATTTTTTGATGCCCTTTTAAGGTATAAGATCAAG
>DAHXOG010000066.1 GCA_027364995.1 Candidatus Mancarchaeum sp. | reverse complement strand
CCAACTCCGTGGGGAACACACCGGCCAGAACGGCCACCCCGACGAAGATCGCCGAGTCGATTGGAACCGCCACGGCGTTGGAGGAGAGCTTAAGCGTTTGGTTTAAGCCATTGCTCTACAATGTCGGAGGTTCATTGGCTGGATTGGCAAAATTCATAGGCCTTTACCAGAATATAGGCGGAACAGTGACGCTTAATGGCGGACTTCTATACCTAATATCTCCCGATTTCCCACTGCCTTACGCGGCTCCTTACGGAATAGGCAATTATGCCACATACTTCACATACCTAGCTACGCATACAACACAGCTATTCCTGCCGTGGGGCGGATTTGTGCTTGTGCCTGAATGGGTGCACATGATAACGTATATACTTGCATTCGTAGTGCTGTGCGTAATATTCGGCAAGTTTTGGGTAGAGATGACTGGCCAGTCCCCTAAGAAGATGGCAGAGCAGCTTGGCGACATGGGATGGCAGATCCCAGGATTCAGGCGCGACCCAAGAATAGTGGAAAACGTGCTTAACAAGTATATACCAACCATAACCGTACTGGGAAGTATATTCGTTGGGCTTCTTGCAGCCGTAGCCAACCTCACAGGTGCAATAGGCACAGGCATAGGGATATTGCTTACCGTCGGAATAATCTACATGCTTTACCAGCAGCTCGAGCAGGAAAGCCTGTTCGAGACGTATCCGTTACTGGATAAGCTCACTAAATAGTGCATGCATTATGCAAGGCCTGCAGAAGGCCTAGCATGCGGCGCCCTCCGCATAAAAGTTGTGGCTATGCCTGACTCAAGCGGTCCACGCGTATGCATGCGTCATACAAAATAACATTCTCTTTAAGGGTGAATTTAAAATGGCCAACGAAACTCATGATACGAAATTGGATATCGACGAGAAAAGCACTGCGCTTGTGGCTATCGACCTTCAGAAGGGCATAGCTTCGATGGGACGCAGCATGGCACCATACGATGTGAATACCGTCGTAAAAAACGCCTCCGAGCTTGCAGAATCATTCCGCAGGCACAACATGCAGGTATTCCTGGTCCACGTTGCTCCTTCAAAAGGCGATATGCTAAACGTAATTGCGGACGAGAATGGCTGGTCCGGGGCAGGCCAGATGCCACCCGATTTTTCCGAAATAGTTCCAGAGCTAGGACCAAAAGAAGGAGACATAGTGATAACAAAGAAGCAGTGGGGCGCATTTTACGGCACTGATCTCGAACTAAGGCTGAGAAGAACGGGAATCAAAACCATAGTTCTCTGCGGCATTTCGACAACGCATGGGGTCGAGAGCACAGCGCGCTTCGCATACGAGATGGGCTTCCAGCAGATATTTGCCGAGGATGCAATGACCGCGATGACAAAGGAGATGCACGACTCATCGGTTAACAACGTATTCAGGAGAATGGGCAGGGTCAGGAAAACCTCGGAGATAATAGCCAGCCTGTGAAATTTCTTTCAAGCTTCGTCGCTTGGATAATACTGTTCCAATCGCGCCTAATCGCAAAAATCTCCGATTAAGCGGCGACACTAGTGCAGAGGTAACGAAAATATAAAATATTGCGGGAAAATCCCGCACAAAGAAAAAGCCACGATTAGGATATGCTCAAAGCTCTCCTACCCTACGCTTCTGTGCGCGCTTCAAGCGCTTACGTCTTTTCTTCTTCCATTTCCAGCGCATTCTTCCTTTTTTCTTCCATTTCCTAGGGATGCTTCCCAAAATAACACCTGTTGAACATTACCATTAGCTTAACGCTACGGCGTATAATATTTATCCAATAGCCTTTAAATACATTCTGCATTTATATATAATGCTAAAGAAGTTCTGGTGTTGAAACGCACAAAGGTATTATTGCATATATAATTGTACTGGTAGTGATAATAGCCCTTTGGTATTTCACTACTGGGCTCAGGCTTCCCGTTAAGCTAACAACCACCACAACGACCATAAGGCCTTCGCATAATACTACAATAAATAACACCACTTCCACAACGTCGCTAAGCACAAGCGTATACTATCTAAGCAATTGCGTGAACCTAGGTATATTCAATTCTACAAGCAACTCCATAACTACTAATTACTGCCTGTGGAAGGGCGGAACGCTTGGCGCATGGGTGGCCTCTGGATCAAGTAAAAGCATAAGCTATTCCATAAGGGGCATATCCGACAATGTCACATACCTTAAAGGCACATCGGATTATTCATGCATAACATTTCTGCAGAACATTTCGCTTCCTGCACAGATATACAACGTTACAATACATACTGGAAGCCCGGGAGGAACATGCAATGATTCATACTCGATATTCAAGCTCAACAGCACGACTACAGCACCTTCAGGTGTTGTATATACGTCTGTTTATAACGGTAATTTCAGCACCGGCGAATACAACGGCTGGAATACCACAGGCACGGGATTCGGCTCCGGCCCCATGAGCATAGCAAAGGCAAATGCCGAGGGCTGCTATCAGGGCGCTCCATGGACAGGCTACAACGGCAGCTATTTCGCCACGACATTCAATTGCGGGCTAAGCAACTCCCCCGGCAACCTTACCTCAAGCATGTTCATTGTAAACAAGCCTTTCCTCAATTTCAAGATAATAAGCCCATATTCGCAGAACATATATGTGGAGATACTAAAGGCAAATGTTCCAGTAACGATAGCTCATTTCAATACATACAACATATCAAGGTTCGGGAACTCATCGTCCTATACATTCAGGAACGCAAGCATACCCCTGATATCACTGGCTGGGGACAATGTAAGGATAAGGGTAGTCTCGTTAAGCCTGAAGCACCATAATTATATAGCGGTCACAGGGTTCAAAATGTCGACCCTTCCGCAGGGAACTCCGGGAATATTGTACAGCCTCAATACTTCTTGATCAATGCTTCTCGAATCCCAAAATCTTTTAAATATCTTGCAATACAAATCAAAGCATGCAGAGCATAAGCGTGCTTCCTCTTCATGGCGGGCATGCGCCCAAATGGCTTTTTCCACGAATGGTGAAATTAGCCAAGCTAATAAGCGAAGCGATAATAGGCGAGTACGGCGAGCATGAGCTTATATCAAGGCTGGCCAACCCGTACTGGTTTCAGGCGTTATCGTGCGCCATAGGCTACGACTGGCACAGCAGCGGCACAACAACCGTAACGATGGGCGCGCTTAAGGAGGCGCTGAACTACAACTCCAATATATTCATAGCCGGAGGCAAGGGCAGGCAGGGAACATCTACTCCGGAACAGATAGTGCAGGGCATTGATTATCTCTCGGGAAAAGGCGATGCCGATGAATACATAAAAATGAGCAGGCTATCGGCAAAGATAGACTCGGCGTTGGTTTACGACGATATAGGCATATACCACCATACGTTCGTATTCTCAAAAGACAAGGACTGGTGCGTAGTGCAGCAGGCAATGCATAATGCCACAAACAATGCCATAAGGTTCCAGATAAGCTCCGACAAGATAGACAACAACGACATCACCAACGAGACCAACAATTCGATAAGCTCGCCAAATAGCTCGACCTCCCTTGACCTCACATTCAAGGGCAATGAAGGGATAAAGGCGGACAGCCTAGCGGCCCTCAACGAGGACATAAAAAGCGTGCTAAATATCTCAAATACATATTCGTTGCCCCACAGGCACGAGATATTGTACAACGTTGACCTGTCGAAGAGGGCGAGGGCAATGCTCGAATACGCTAACGAATTGCGCCTGAGAACTATGAAAGCCTTCTTGGGATAAAAGGAATGGGAAGGAAAACCCTGAAGTCGCTCGCGATAATATCCTCGCTTATATACGAGAAGGAGATTGCATATAGGGATCCAGTGCTTTATTCCTACAACCTGGGAGGAAAGGACGGCATACCTTACCCGATAAACCTAAAGGAATACGACAATGTTGTAAAATCGCTATCCGAGACTATAAAGCACTCGGAGCTCCAAGAAAGCGATTCCAATCTTGCGCTGCGCAGGCTTTCCAGCGACATGTTAAAGCAGTACACGCTTTCAAAGCACACCACTGCCTAATCCCATATCACGCTGCGTGCTGCCCGTCGTCATCGGTTCCCAAAAACTTCTTGCCTACCTCGCTTCGCGCATCCATTGCCTTGCCCAGCGAGTCTATCTCCTCGGGCTTCATTACGTGCTCAAGTATGTATTTTGAATAGGTTACCGATATCTGCGAAAGCTCAAGCAACAGGCTCTGCAGCTCTGCAGTTGTAAATTTCATCTCCTTCTCTGGCCTCAATATCTCAAGCCCTGCGGGGGCATAATTGAACGCTATGCCCACAAGCGGAAAGAAGCTTTCGAACAGTATGGTTATCATTGCGCTAGTGGTGAATATGCCGTCCTTTTCCAATGGCTCCTCTATGCTGCCGTAGCAGTACACAACGCCCTTCTCCTTCATCAGCCTTCCGTTTATCAAGTCTGCCATCAAAGGCTGCAGCTTCTCCTTCTCCTTATGCTGCATGTCAAAATAAAATTTAACCAGTACG
>DAHXOG010000065.1 GCA_027364995.1 Candidatus Mancarchaeum sp. | reverse complement strand
TTTGCTGAATAAACTATCTGGATTAAATCAATCTTGTTAAGGTAATGCTTTGGATGAATACGGGACTGTCGAATCAGACATACTCATAATAGGCGCTGGAGGTGCAGGCATGAGGGCTGCGCTAGAGGCCTTAGACAATGGCAGCAAGGTAACCATCGTAACGAAATCGGTGCTCGGCAAGGCCCATACCGTAATGGCTGAAGGCGGAATAGCCGCTTCTGTTGGGGACGTAGATCCAAAAGACAACTGGGAGGTCCATTTTTCGGACACGGTAGTGGAAGGCGTATATATCGGCGACTGGCGCATGGCAGAGATATTGGCCAAGGAAGCCCCTGACAGAGTATACGAGCTTGAGCATTTCGGAGCCATATTCGACAGAACCAAAGAAGGGAAGATAATGCAAAGGGCATTCGGCGGTCATACCTATAAAAGGTTATGTCATGTCGGCGATAAAACAGGCCTGGAAATAATAAGGACGCTTGAGGACCAGATAATACACAAGGACGTAAAGGTAATGGATGAGATATACATAACGAAACTGTTCAAGGACAAAAAGACCGGCGCATTCTGCGGTGCACTTGGCCTTTCCATGAGGGAAGGAAAATTCTATCTGTTCAAGGCGAAGGCATTGATGATAGCTACCGGCGGAGGCGGCAGGGTATTCAAGATAACATCTAACTCGTGGGAATCCACCGGCGACGGGCTTGCTCTTGCATATAAGGCAGGGGTGGAGCTCAGGGACATGGAGATGATACAATTCCACCCTACTGGAATGGTATAT
Organism: Candidatus Mancarchaeum sp.; assembly: GCA_027364995.1. Lineage (GTDB taxonomy): Archaea > Micrarchaeota > Micrarchaeia > Micrarchaeales > Micrarchaeaceae > Micrarchaeum_A. Next base: position 3,738 of record DAHXOG010000065.1, on the reverse strand, counting down.
CCTCCTGGTGTGGCAGGGCTGCTTGTCACCGAAGGCGTAAGGGGCGAGGGAGGCATACTCACCAATACAAAAGGAGAGCGCTTCATGCTCAGGTATTCGCCGGAGAAGAAGGAACTTGACGCAAGGGATGTAGTAGCACGTTCAATATACTATGAAATACAGGCTGGCAGGGGCACGGAGCACGGCGGCGTATATCTTGACATAAGCCACAAGGGCACGAAATTCATAATGGAAAAGCTGCCAGGCATGTATATGCAGTTCAAGGAATTCGCAGGCGTAGACATAACAAAAGAGAAGATGGAGGTCGGGCCGACAGTGCATTACCAAATGGGCGGCATACGCGTTGATCCGGAGACAGGAGCAACAAACATAAAGGGCATTTTCTCAGCCGGAGAGGTTGCTTCCGGGCTTCATGGAGCCAACAGGTTGGGCGGCAATTCACTTGCCGATATACTTGTATTCGGAAGGCGCACAGGAAAGGCCGCGAGCGATTACGTCAAAAAGGCCGCACAGAGCAGCCCTGACCCTAAAGAGGTCAAAGAGGGCATGGATTGGGCTAAAGCATTCATAAGGCCTAATGCCAAGAACCCTAACGATCTGATAGAGAAGCTGCGCGAGACAATGTCCGAAAAGGTAGGAATAGTAAGGAATGCGGATGACCTAAACAAAGCGCTTGAAACAATAAACGCCCTTAAAGATGAATTGCCAGATATAGGGGTGTCCGGGACATTGGTGTACAACAAAGGATTGCTGGCATGCTTTGAGATAAATAATATGCTGATAGCTGCAGAAGCCATAGTAAGGAGCGCAATAATGCGCCAGGAAAGCAGAGGGGCGCATACACGCAGCGATTATCCGAAGAAATCAAAGGACTGGCTAAAAAACATAATATGTAAAATTGGCAGTAACGGCTCAATGGAGCTTACAACGCTTCCATTGCCTGAAATGCCCGAAGAGCTTAAAAAGCTCATAAAACCAGAGGTATATCAATGAAGGACAAGGTAACGCTAAGCATATTCAGGAAGGATCCGTCTGATGGCGAGGCTGGCAAATTCGTAGACTACGAGGTTCCGGTAAAGGAGGGCATGGTCGTGCTGGACGCTGTGACATACGTAAGCGAAAACCTCGATACCACATTGGCCGTAAGGTGGAACTGCAAGGCCGCAAGATGCGGCTCATGCGCAGCAGAAATAGATAACAGGCCAGCGCTTATGTGCAAGACAAGGATTGACGTTCTAGGAGACAAGATAAAGGTCGCACCAATGGCTGCATTTCCGCTTGTCAAGGATTTGGTTACCGATTTATCGGAGAATTTCGAGACAGACAGGAAAATACCCGGATTCACGCCAAAAGAAGGGGTAAAGACACCATGGGTAATGCAGCAGATCGATGTGGATAGGACAAAGGAGTTCAGGACGTGCATAGAATGCTTCCTGTGCATGGATGTTTGCCACGTCGTAAGAGAACATAAAAAGGATTATGTGGGGCCAAGGCATGTAGTCAAGGCCGCTTCGCTTGACATGCATCCCATGGATACCGTAGATAGATCGAAATACCTTAACAAGGAAGGCGGCTTGGGGTATTGCAACATAACCAAGTGCTGCCAGGAGGTGTGTCCCGAGCATATAAAGATAACTGACAATGCGATAATACAGGAAAAGGAGCGTGCAGTCGACAATTATTACGATCCGATAGCAATGTTCCTAAAGAAAATGTATAAGAAAAAGGAAGGCGTTTGAATGGGCTTGTACAAATCATTGCATAATGTGCTTCCATCTGAATTCATAGAGCCCAACCTGAGGTTCTTCTCGTTCGTATTCCTTATAGCGTTTACCATAGTCATGCTGTTGGAGTTCCCTGTCAAGCCGTACAAGGGAATAATAGACCCGTTCTATTCCCCTACGATATTAGTGCTTCCATTTGTCGGGCTTTTCAGGCTGACATGTTACGCGTATAGGAAGGATTACCACAGGCACGTCTTCAAGCATCCGGTCTCATGCGCACTAGATGCGCGCGGGGATTCAAATCTAAGGGACTATAGCGGCGAGACCAAATTCTTCAGGGTAGAAAACCTTCACAGGTACTTCATGTATTTCGGCGTAGCAATACTACCATTTTTCTTTTATGACTTTTACCTTTCCATAACCTTCGGAGGAGGCCTGATAATAAGGCTCGCAAGCCTCATACTTCTGGCAAATGCCATAATGGTCACGCTCTGGGTATTCTCATGCCATGCGGTAAGGCATCTTACGGGAGGAAGGATGGATTGCTACGGGTGCAGATTCGCAGGCAAGCAGAAGAGTTCGTTCTTTAACATCCAATCGAGGTTCAATGCCCACCATGAGGCATTGGCTTGGACAAGCCTTATACTGTTCATATTCGTAGACCTATACATAAGGGCGCTTTCAGCAGGAATACCGCTAGACGTGACGTTGCTGCATATAGCGCACATATGAAAATCGTGATAACGTGAAAAAGATATTGCCTTCGAAATACAGATATCCGTTGTTCTTCTTTGCGTTCATGGTTATAGGTGCAGCCGGTCTGCTTTCAAGGTATGCTGCGCTAAGCCTTACATATACGGCAACGCTTGTATCCATAGGATTTCTTATGTTCTTGGCATCAATACTGCTTCCATAATATCCTATGATATTCCATGGCACGGCGTCTGGCGCGCAATATACAATCAATAAAAATAGTTATCTGCCATTATGCCTGCCATTCGAAGTCATATACCTGTACCTTATGACTATGTCGTTTATGACATCCATGGCGTCCATGCACCTATCGCTGATTTCCTCAATGCGCTCGTATATCTCCTTGTATTTGATTATCGCTTTTATGTCGTCGCCCTTCATTATGTCGCGAAGAGAATCCCTGAACAATGCGTCAACCTCGTTTTCGTATCCTGCTGCCTTTATGGCGTTATCCCTTATGGCTTCGGCCACTTCCTCATCTGCCAACTCGTTAAGCATTTCCATGCTGTCCCTTACCATAAAGGATGAAGTGCAAAATCTCGACCCTATATAACCTTATATAACTGACTTATTGCGGCTAACGTATCCTTAAGGCTTTGCTCATAAACTCTATTCTGCTCACAACGTCACTTTGCCGGCCAGTCAAGCATCTTTTTGACTTGATGCGATTGCCTTTGTCTGCGTTTCCCTACTTCTTTTTCTTATGTTGCTCCATAATTAGCGTCTTATGCTGATTTTGACTTAATAAGAACTCGACCGTAGCACTAAGACAGGTATCAAAAATCCCAGCCCAGCAAATATGTCACCAACTTAAAATCCAATAGTCCAAGCAATCAAAAGTATGGGGCTTGCAAATCCAGCAAGAGCAAACAAAAACATATAAATGGCTTGAATTATAGACGGTCTTTCTTCTATCACTTTACTTGTTTTTATAATTAAGACCAAATTAGTAGAGTTTTGCACCTTTGGCACGAGCTAGTCTTATGGGGATTACAAGATTGCATACAGAGCAACGATATACTTTTGCATCTTTATCAAAAATTGCTTTTAGAAGAATGGTTTCGAATATCATTACACCACTCACTATTGCCAATTACCTAAATCATCGTTCGACATAATTTAACTTTGACAATAACCTTTATATTCTTTGAGCTTCATAATGTCGCTTACAAAATGCGTTAAGGCAACGCTATACAAATAGTCATCTATTTCTAAAAAGTATTTCGGTGTCAAAATGGTTAGCGTATGCTTTAAATACTTT
>DAHXOG010000064.1 GCA_027364995.1 Candidatus Mancarchaeum sp. | reverse complement strand
AATGGCACCATGGAAACCAGCTCCCTCCTGAATGATAAAAGAAGCAGCTTCGTAGCTTCGCTCACGCCTTCAAAGGTAACCTTATAAACAGGCACGAAATCCTTGGAGTTTGAGCTTATTACCACTTTTATGAGCATGCCCCTGGCGTCCAGCGAATAATTATCAAGTATCTTCTCATCGGAGTTAGTTTCCGCATTAGACCCATTAGCATTATCTTTATCTTTATCTTTCGGTTCTTTGGCTTCCGGAATATCGGCAGCTTTATCTTGATCCGGATTTATGTCTTTAGATTCTGCATTGGTTTTCCCGGAAATTTTGCCGTCTGTTTTTATACTCATTAAAAATCACTCATTGATTAGACTCGGGCTTATCTGCATTATCGACTTTGCCTTTTGAACCTTTTATTTTATTTATCGTGCCTTCTATTGCGGAACTCTTATCGCGCATTTCTTTTAGGGTAGAATCGCTCTTGTTTTTCAGATCGTTTATTTTTTCATCCTTTTGTACGGCACTGAGATTTCTGGCAGCGGCTATTGCATCCGCTTGGTCTTTTATCCTTTGAAGTTCCTGCCTGTACTTGCTGATCTTCGGTTCGAGATCCGAGACTTGATATGTTATATCCCCGATATTCTTTATTATTTCCCCAACGGATCCTGCATTCGCCATCGTATCGTTCAGCTTTGAAAGCGCTTCCTCATATTTTGGAGTAAATTTGGCAATCGCTTCCTTCAATGATTGCTCCAGTTTGGAATAATTAGCATTGAATTCCGAATGTTCTTGGTTCAGTTTCTTTGAAAGCTGTTCCTCATGCAACTGCAAATCCTTTATCTCCTTTATGTTTGATTTGTATGTGCCTGATTCCTTCTCTAATTCTTTGTATGCTCCCTCAAGCTGTTCGTGAGACTGTTTTATTATCTCGTTCAGCCTAATGTTTTCCTGCTTAATCTGGTTTTCTAAATCCTTCCTCGTAGCTTCGAGGCTGTGCGATACGTTTATCTTTACGGTTTCAATCTCCTTCAATGTTGATTTTGCAGCATCAAGACTATTCATGATTGTTTCTGGAGCCACGGATTTTGCCTTTTGCTCTTGTTCCGTTACATCAGCGAGCTTTTTCAGCAATTCGTTAAACCTTTTTTCCATATCGTCGTAATCCGAACCTATGCCCTTCTTGATTGAGTCTATATGCGATTGATAAGAACGCATTTCGGAATAGAGCTTAGAAAGTTCTTCTACTTTTTTGTGTGCTTCTGGCGATTCCTTCTGGAGTTTTTGTCCGAAAGATGCGATATTTGAACTTATATCCCTAAGGGCGTCTTCTAGCTTTTTGGTGTTGAGAATCTCGGACTCCAGCTCTTCCGATAGTATGTATGTCTTTTGCGTCGTTTGGGATTCCAGGGTCTGGAGATCTTCCTTGCTCAATGACATGGGCGAAAGGAACATTTTACCCATCTCATAGCTTATTTTTATCAGGTTCCCTGATTCAAGGACCTTTGCCCATCCCTCTACTACACTAGGGGCTATGCCTAATGAAGATGCAACGCTGTTAAGGTCTATTCTCTGCTTTGACCTTATAAGCTCAAGCATTGTATCTATAGTGGTTCTTGCCTCTGGATTTCTGGTATTTTGCTCCATTATTAATCGTACCCTATTGTTATTCTTTACTTAGGCTTAAATATCTTTATAAGTTTTGATAGTATCGTACGATTTTCGCATATTTTGCCTGATTATAATCAGATTATGGAGTTGGACTTTTCGGAATATGCATTTACAGGACGTTCCTGTAAAACATGGAGAAGAATATTGCTATGAATAGCATAAAGATTATTTCCGTTATCATTCCGGTAAGGCTTTTGAAAAGCGAATAATACGCTACTGACATGAGGGCAAAGATTATGCCTAAAGAGGCATAGTAGACCCTTTTGTTCCAATGCAAAACCTTGCTGCCGTCAAGCGGCATGATTGGCAGCATGTTGAAGAATGCCAAAAGTATGCTTATGAACATTACGAGTGACGCGGTTAGGTTTATATAAGACCCGGGAATGGTGAACAGGAATATTATGAAGAATACCGCAAACACTGCGAAATTTGTCAATGGGCCGGCGAGGGAGGTTATGCCGTTCTGCCTTACCGTGAAAGAATTTGTATATATGACTGTGGCGCCGGGTATTCCGAAAAGGAATCCGAACAGGCTTGTGCCCAGTGTTATAAGCAATCCCATAGTTGAGGTTTGGAAGGCAGCTATCGCGCCGTAATGCTGTGCAGTGAACTTGTGCATGAGCTCGTGAAGGACAAAGCTTAGGGTCACGGCTATGAACGCTATCGGGAGCAATGCCAAAAACCCTCCCAGCTTTCCGAATATGCCTCCAGCCAAGGCTAGTGAAAATGCTATGGTAAGCGCGGCATCGGCAACTATTATCTGCTTCGCCTCTTCCGCCTTGGTTATATTAGGCCTGTATTGCATAGTTGTCTAATTTATCGGCAAGTTATTAAAATGCATGCGATAAAATAATATCCGATTAGCTCCATCGTCTAGTGGTCATGGCCTTATAGCCACCATAAAAGGACGGCGGCCTCTGGAGCCGTAAACGCCAGTTCGAATCTGGCTGGAGCTAATTCCTTATTGCTTTGATACAGCCTCAGTGCCAAGATAGTCCGGATAAGCATGGCAATGGCATCATACAACAATATTTAAAGTTAAATTGCCAATTTTAGACTGTGGTTAGTTGGACGTACTCACAGGGCACACTATAGTGTGCGGTTATGGTGTGGTTGGGCAGAGGATAGTCACTACACTTATAGAGCATGGCATAAAGTTCGTGGTAGTGGAATATGACCCTGATGTTGTAAAGAAGGGCATAGAAAAAGGGTATGCGGTAATAGAAGGGGACGCTACATCCTCCAGAGTGCTTAAAAGCGCAGGCATAACGAACGCCAGGGCAATAGCCATAGCGATGGACAATGATGCAAAGAACCTGTTTGCGGTCCTTACAGCTAGGGACCTCAACAAGGACATATTTATAGCTACAAGGGCAAACGACAAGCTCGTCAGGGAGAAGATGATAGAGGCCGGGGCCGATTATATAGTAATGCCGCAGAATAGCGCAAGCGATGAGATAGTTGCAGAGATAACCAAAGTAAATAAATAGGTATTTACGAAGATGGAATTGGATGAGCGAACAAGTTTCCAAGATAGAATTGCCTTTAAGCTACGGGCTTTTGCTATTGGCAGTGGTGATTTTATCTGCATTTGCCACAATATTGCTGGTGCATCATTATGTTGGTAATTTTTATGATGCGACATATTTTACATTATCCGCGCTTTTTGATATAAATGGGGTAGCGCTAAACCCATCATTCAATTATGGCTTGCTCTCATTCGATAGCGAATTCTACAAAACATTCCCGTTGCTTATATTTGACGGACTAGTGAAGATCGTAGCTATAGGCTTTATACTTGCAGGCATAGTTGAGATTATAAGCACCATAAATCTGTTTGAGAGATTGAGCAACATCGGCATACGGAGGATGACAAATGGCATAATAATATGCGGATACAACGATTTGGCCGAGAGCATATGCATAAGGCTAAAAAACGAAAAGAGAAAATTCGTGGTTGTTGAGAAGGATGCAAGCAAGGTAGAGATGCTGCGCGGGATTGGGTACATAGCCGTTGAAGGGAATTTTACGGAAAGCGATATACTGAAGAAATGCTCGGTAAACTATGCGAAATCCATAGTGTTCGCCACCGAAAGCGATTTCGAGAATTTGTTGGGTATAGTAACTGCACATTACCTTAACCCGAAGATAAACATAGTGGCCAGGGCAAAGAACGAAAGCAGCATAAGCAAGATGCACAGGGCGGGTGCAAGCCTGTGCGTAGTCCCGGAGATTCTGGCAGGATTGGATATGGGAAATATAATAAGGAGGAAGATTAGGAGCTTTTGAGGTAATATGCCATGATTGACCAGAGAATTTCTATAATAGCTTACTCTTCGCTGATACTTTTCATAATCTCTATAATCTCAGGGATTGCTGGCGGCTTAAGTTTGGCAGTGTCCATAATTTGGAACGCCCTGCTTGCGTTAGACATAGAGTATTATAAGATACCCATATCCATAGCTTCCAACCCATTTGTAACTTTATCTAGCATAATAGATGCCGTAGTATTCACGCTATTGGCCGTATGGCTTGCTTCGCTGTTTTTCGAATTCATAAAGGGATTGGGGATCAGGGAAAGGCTTGAGCAGAAGAAAGTAAAAGGCTTGAAGAACCATGTAATAATAACGAATATGAACAGGTTCGGGGAACTGATGTCCGAAAAGCTTTCCGATAAAGGGATAAGGCACGTATTCATAGCGCAAAACCAAAAGGAGATTGAAAAGGCCGAAGAGTTGCATGTGCTGGCAATAGTCGGCAATCCAACAATCAAAGAGACGTTAGTAAAAGCAGGGATTGCCAATGCATCCTATGTAATTGCGTGCAGTGATGACGATATAAAAAACAGCATGATAGCAATATCGGCAAAGGCTGTTGGAAATAAGGCAAAGATAATGACCAGGGTAACTTCCGAGGAG
>DAHXOG010000063.1 GCA_027364995.1 Candidatus Mancarchaeum sp. | reverse complement strand
ACGATAATACATACAGCATTGCGGCTATGCTTCCTACCTGCATGGGTATGGCAGATACAAATATCCAAACAAGGCTTGCCCTTGAATGGCTATCTCCGCGTTTCATTGGCACATGCTCACTCAAGCGCGGCCACCTTACTCCCGAAAGCCTTCTCCAGTACTTCTACGTATGAGCTGTATACATCGCTTTTCTTATTCCGTGCATCCGGATTGGAAAGCCCGTAGCTAAGTCTTTTTCCGGAAGCCATTATCACTATGTTCTTTCTGCTTATCTCTATTTTCTCCACATTGGCATTGTCAATTGCGACGTTTTTTGAATTGGATTTTATTAAGTCATCGAGGTTTGCCTGCGCAAGCTTCTCCGTAGTTTTTTGGATATCGTCCTTTGTAATGCGGTTTGCGGCGCCCCTTCCGAACATGCCAAAGGCATAAGCGAATCCAGCAGATACTGCATTGGAAGATACACTGCTAGGATCCAAAAGCAGCAATCTCTTATCCGTAACTATCAAGCTTTTCCTTGACGGTGTTATAATGCCGAACGATGTCAGATTGTCAACATACCCTATAACGTTTTCGCCTTCCATATATACCACGTAATCAAGTAAAATGATAAAAACAATGTATAAATATTCTACTTTCACATGCGGCATTTAAGCAAGAATTAAAATGTTTGCTTACCAATACTTCAATATGGCACCACGTAAGCATAAGGCCCCCAAAGCACATAACGGCCGCAAAGCAGTAAAGATAAATGCCGGAAGGCTTGCAATCTACGCTATAATAGCAATCGTGATTATAGCTATACTTGCATACGCATTTACATACAAGGGCATACAGGATATAGGCACTGGCGGCAATGTTACTGTGAGCCAAAGCGGTACCATATTCATACTTTCAGGCTCAGAGTATTCGGCATATATAAGCAATCCAAATACCCTATACATATCGAAGCAGCCTGCGTTTCTGAATCCAGTAATGCAGATATCGCTCCCAAGCAATAAAGCCACAGTGCATGTTAATTACGGCACCCAATACTCAAATATCGGAGTAGAGCTAATGTCATCGCACAACGGCTCAGATACTATATATTTCAGCGATATAAGTCAATCGCTGGCAGTGTCTCCTGACACCGGGGCCATAAAGATCATAAACTCAAGCGTAAGCGTTGCCAGTACTACAACCATATCTCCATCTCCGATAACAACCAACACTACGCATACAACGAAATCCACCACATCATCCACTGTAACCACTACCACTGCTCCGCCTAATGGTTATACCAACGCGCTTACGATACTAAAGAAAAGCAAATACTACTCCATATTGCAAAACTACTCCATGCTATACCAGAATACGTCACAATGCACTCCATCGCTGTACAACAAGACATACGAGAACAATTACGTCACGCCTCCAACAGGACAGAATACATACGCCAATGTGAGCGCCTTCGTGCCATACAACATGACATATTCAGTCAACAGCATAGGCGGAAACATATATTTAGTGAACTATACGGCTTACAGCCACACCACGCTGACTACAGGCACGGCGTTTAAGATGCAGATAAATGCATCGGACGGTGCAATAAGCAATCCAACATTCTCAGGAGTATTCCAGGGATTGAACACAAGCGCGCTCTATCAGGGCTACATGAGCGCAGCAAGGATTGGAGGCGCCTGCGGCATATACATGCCATCAAGCTAATCTTATAAAATAATAAAGCACTGGAACACGGAATCAGATAGCATAATGCATTTGAATTTGCGCTATTGCTAACCTTGGTCCCTGTGCTTTTTTCTTGAAACAAAATTCTGGCTTATGGGTATTGTAAACCAGAACCTGCTTCCCTTGCCCTGCTCGGATTCAAACCTTATATTGCCCCTGTGCAGGCCTATTATCTCCTTCGTTATGGCTAATCCCAACCCTGTTCCCGTGCCATCAGGCTTTACATTGCCCTTCTTTGACGCCTGGTAAAATTTCCTGAACAGCTTCTTCTTGTCATCATCGCTGATGCCTATTCCCGTGTCCTTTACCTCGCATACGATCTTGTTCCTGTTGAACTTGTATACGTGGACCTTTATGCTTCCGGATTCGGTGAACTTTATGGAATTGCCTATCAGGTTCACGAAGACCTGTATCAGCCTGTTCATGTCTGCCGTTATTGCAGGAACATCATAATCGACATTCCAGCTGAACTGCAAGCCCTTGTTCTTCGCGGATTCCTCTAGTGCCTTTATGCTCGGGTTGTTAGCGAAATCAGCGAGGTTCACCTCCTTCAAGTCCAGCTTTACCTTGTTGGCCTCGAGCTTGGCCGCGTCCAGGACCTGCATTATTATAACCATCAGCCTATCAGCCTCGTCGAGTATGGTGTTTATGTACTCCTTCTGGTCATCGGTAATTGCGCCAAACTCGCCGTCATGCATAAGCTTGGCAAATCCCTTTATGTTAGTGAGCGGCGTCTTCAGCTCGTGCGATATGTTGTATATGAATTGGGATTTCAATTCGCTCGTGCGCTTGAAGTTCAGTGCCTGACTCTCCAATTTCTTGTTCTGCATCTCTATGTCGCTGATAAGGCGCTTTGTTTGCAGCTCCTTTATCATTATTGCGTAGAAGTATGAATTCCCGTCGAAAAAGAGCCTTAGCGAATGCGTTCCAGGCATAAGCTCGGAATTGCTTTTCTTAAGGTTGACGTAGCTGCCGTCAACCTTGCCGCCGTTTTTCACGTATGAAATATCCCTATCCAATATATCCTGCTCATAATAGATGGAGCGTATGTCCCTGCCCAGCAACTGCTCCTTCTTGTAGCCCAATAGCTGCTCCGCAGGCAGGTTTGCGCTGCTTATTATGCCGTTCTGGTCGACTATCAATGTTATGTCGGAGGTCACGCTTATGAAATCCATAAGGTTGTCCGAAAGCGTCTTTACCGATTCCTCAAGCTCAGCGCTGAGAACTATGCACATGTATCCGAAGGCGGTTTTCGAAACGGAGAGATACGCCTTCTGCTTGTACCCTCCCAATGTGATCTCTGTTTTTATCTCGGTTTTGCCCTTTTCGGAAAGAGAAGATTTCAATGCATTGTAATCATGTGCAGGCATTGTGCTTTCCAATCTCAACTTTCTAATATCCAATTCCTTGGTATCTATGGTAAGCCCTCCAAGCTTGCCAAAGCTGCCTATTATGTCGAAATTTTCGTCAAGGCTCAGCGCCGCAATCTTGCCCGTACCATCAAGGCTCTCGCTAATCCCGTATAACAATTCGGAATCGCTTATGTCAGTGAGCGCAATATATGCCGTGCTCTGGCTTATCACGGAATAATAAGCATTGAAGATGCGCCTTTCTCCTGATATGTTTAAGACTATTTTCAACGGTGCATTGGGCTGCATCTTCTTTATCTCATCAAGGTTCACTCCCAAAACCTGTTTTATATCGGGCTTTGATGTCTGGTTTATCCCGAAGGTGCTTATCGCCCTCTTATTCGCCTTGAGTATCTTTCCCGAGCTTGATATCAGGAAGTTGGCGCTATTGCTCCCGAATGCAGAGTCAAAGTATGTAGCCAAGTTCTTGCTCCTGATGGATTCGGAATAATATCCCAACGTCAGACCAATGAACGCAGCTCCTATCGAAAGGCTCCCGAGTATGTCCTTGCTGAACCTGTTCTCCATCTTGGAGAGCATTTCCAGTACTCCAGTAGTATGCCCGCCTACCATTATCGGCATTATGGCACAGCTTGCATATCCCGAATTCTTAAAATCTATGAGCTCGGGAAACTCTGAATATTCGCTAAGCTGATTGTCTATGTAAGGCTTTTTGGTGTTTGTCACATAGCTGTAAAGCCCGCCGCTATGCATGTCCAGAACCGCTGCGCGCCTGACATTGAACGTGTCTATACCAAAAACCTCCTTGACGCTCTTCGCAAAGCTTTCTACAGCATCCTTCTCGCTATGCTGCGACATTACCAAAGGCAACAGGTCGTATAAGAACTTTTCAAGAACTATATTATCAGCCATCCGAACGATCCCCTTTTTACAATTCATAATTTAATCAAAAAGTTATTTAATCATGATTTGAGATTCACTATTGGCTTTTGTGATGTATGGCAATGCCGTACATGACCGGGCTACGCAGCTTTCAAATAATGTATACCTAGAAAGGGCTTATACATACCTTGAAAGGGCTAAGAGATGCACACGGGAAAGGCGCACATATGAGGCAGGGATTTTCTATGCGAAGGCGCGGAAACTACTGCTTTCAATACTGCGCAGGAACGGTGTAAAAGGCATGAAAGCAACACAGAATACGGGAAACGACATGTCGGAAATAGAAGAGGAAAAGATAACAGAGCTTATGGAAAGGGCGTGGCAGGTCATGGGCGCGTGACGTAAGTGCAATATGCATGCGTTATTCTTAGTATTAACAGTCAATAAATGCCTAATAAATGCCAATTGGCAAAAATCAATGCTTGATAAAGGTGAATGTTTGGAACCAAAGGAAATTTTCGAAGGGATATTCTCCATAAACGGCAAGCTCGCCACGGAGAACTTGGTAAAAGGCTCGAAGGCTTATACAGAAGAGCTTGTTGAGGTGGGGGCAAAGGAATACAGG
>DAHXOG010000062.1 GCA_027364995.1 Candidatus Mancarchaeum sp. | reverse complement strand
CATATAGCGTAGGAGTGGTCAGGGGAATTACTTCCATTATAACTACATACAACATAACCCCTTCAAACACATTATTGACATCACTCGAGGGCACTTCCGCGCTTGCAATAGCTGTCCATATAACATATGTTATGCTGCCATTCACGCTCATAATGTTCAGCATAGGCGCAATGCTGCTCATAACAAGGCAGAACCTCAAGACATTGAGCGTAGGGATGCTTTTTTCATCTTTGATATTCGGTATGCTGCTTGCCCTGATGGACGCTGACTTCTACATAGGGCCCATAATAACCCTGGCGCCTTTCATAGGCGTTGCATTGGGCATATACGTAGGCATAAAGGGCATTACTATAGCGAGCAGGTTGCAGGAGGCCCATTCGTTAAGGTCCATAAGCATAGATCCGGAAACCCCATACTCGAACATGCTGTTGCTGTCAAAGGACTTTTTCGCAAGGCTTAAGGGCGACATAAGCATACTGGACATGCATTTCGACAGCAAGGCCATGGAAAACATGCTCGCATTGTTCAATGACAGCGCATCAAACGTCAAAAATGTAAGGATACTGTCTGGGCCTGAAAGGCTCGGAGCGCATTTCGACAGGGGTTATACTGATTTCGAGGAGGAAATGAAAAACAAGGGAATCACAATAGAGCTAAGGGTGATGTCGGCATCAGATACCCAGCAGCAGCACGAGCGCTTCATAATGGACGAGAACAACGCATACAAGATACCTCCTATAAACATAATAAACAAGAAAAGCGAGCACATAGTGTCAATACGTAGGAATGACGCATACAAAAGATTCGAATTGGTATGGAAACGCTCCACGAAATATGAGAACTATAATAAAGGCAATGCCCAAAAATAAAAATAAAACAAAAGCTTTATTACATTAAAGCATCAATCTATCCAATATCTACACGGCTTAATGCAAAAGCTTTACGTTTTGTTTAAGCAAAATGAGGGTGTGCACATATGAATATTCGCAAGTCCATACTGGCATTAAATATACTAATCATGTTCTATATAATGGCCACTGGCTTTGCCTCTGCGCAGTTCGTAGGCAATGCAACCATACATGCTCCGGCAGTGATATTGCAGACCAATAACGGCACGATTACCACGATAAGCCTAAACGTAACTACTGGCACAGGATTAGTTAATATTACAGGGCCGATAAGCGTAGGGCAGTCAACGATAAATTCATCCGACGCTGCGGTAATGGTGGCCTCCTCATTTCTGGGCTTAAACTACAAAAATTACGATTTCCACTACTATATAATGGATCACGAGGCTAATGTGTCAGGTCCAAGCGCAGGAACAGCAATGACGCTGCTTGCGCTATCGGCATTATCGCATAAGCCATTGCTTAACAACTTCACGGTCACAGGGGTAATAAACTACAACGGCACTATAGGCCTTATAGGAGGCGTTTACGACAAGATAGGAGCTGCGCATTATAACAACTTAAAATTCATGATGGTGCCATACGCAGGAAGCGGCACACTCGAAACGGAGATATACTATCTTGCCTCCAAATACTACAAAATGCCAGTAATACCAATACACAACATAAGCGAGGCATTCTCATTCGCTACGGGCAAAAGCCCCATAGCTGGCATGAATGTGAGCTTCAATGTAGCCGATAATCTGAACATATCGGTAATACCGCAAAACAAGCTCTCATGCTCAAACAGCTGCAACCAATCAGTTCTGAGGAAGCTCTCTGAATTCACATTGAACTTTACGAACGCGTCCATAAGCAACGTGTCCAAATACTCTGGCTTTTCCGCAATGGCAGCAAACCTATCCCGCAATTCGATGGCAGCTTCAGAGCTGCTGAGCAAGGGCTATTATTACGCTTCGGCAGACACCGCGTTCCTGGATTTCATAAACAGCTTCATGTTCCAGAATCCCAACCTCAGCATATCCAACGGGCTGAACCTGCTAAACTCGATTGGCTATTATTGCAACTCCATATCGCCTCCTCCATTGACAAGATCAAACTATAATGATGTACTCAATGGCGAGCTAAGGCAGCTGTGGGGCAATGTGACAATAAACGCATTAATAAGCAATTACAACTCCACTGCAATAGACTCTGACGGCGTACTCCGCAATATTTACTCTGCGGCCGAGGCATATGCATGGTGCAAGGCGGCCAACAATATATATACGGAAAGCGCTCCGACAGCGTCAAGCTCTTATGTAAATGTAAGCCAAGGCATGGAGAGCATAGCATCGGCATCCGTCTCAAAGGCATTATCCGGGGACATCTCTTCAGTGCCAAGCGTTTATATCATAAGCGCAAAGGAGGCCATGAACAGTGGCAATTACGCACTTGCGTTATTGGACTCAGACTACATACTTACTGACGAACACAGCAACTCATCGAATCCGGCAGCGTTGTACAATGATACTGCTTCTATGATAAATGGTTCCAGATACGGCGCATGGGCAACGCAATTCGCCTCTGAGGCACTTTTCTACATGAACGAGTCACAGCATGTAAGCCCGAATAGGTCAAGTGCCCTTATATCGGAGGCTTTTTACGCAGCGCTTCTCGGCAATAAGATAAGCAATTCCACCCAAGAAATAAATTCAATGCTGACATCAAAGCCAGTAGCCGTTACTACTACAGTGCCACCTACAACTACCAATTACGCCGCTCCGGCAACGATAACTATAATAATTATTATGCTATTAATCATAATCGCGCTTTTGGTTGCAATGCTTGTTGCTATGTTCATAATGCTAGGTAGCATAAGGGACCAGCTGGAAAGCGGCAACAACAGAAAACGCACAAGGTGATAATGAATGACAAATGACTTGCCAGGCAAGGTATGCATATCATGCGGAAGGCTAACGCACGAATACAGCGAATTCAAGTGCCCAAAATGCGGCGAAGCAGACATAGTAAGATGCTCGCATTGCAGGGAGATAGCCAACATATATAAATGCAAGAATTGCGGATTTGAGGGACCATAATGGCGAAAGTAGGAGTTATATTCAACGTATACGCAGAAGAGGGGAAGTTCGACGAGGTTTCCCAGGGCATAAAGTCAAAGCTCAATCCTGCAAGCATGGATGCGCAGGAGGTTGCCTTTGGAATAAAGGTGCTTAAGGTATTCTTTACCTTCGACGACGATAAGGAAAGCTCTTCAAAACTCGAGGACTCGATAAAGGCTATAAGCGGAGTAAGCCAGGTTGAGGTTTCAGAGGAAAGCCTGATATAAAGGCCATTCTGCTTCTTCCATTTCTATGCAATAAAGCCAATCATGCATTGGGGCATTGCATACGCTCTGTGCCTTGGCTGGTTTTTGCACTAAATTTAAGGATTAGAAGAAGAGCTGCGATATATCAATATCATTCTATCTCGTCAGCCCATACGAACCTGTAGACATTGTCGCGCTCCTTCACCATTGCGACCGGCCTTGCATTCATGGAATCCTTCTCCAAAAACCTTTCAAGCCTACGATGCCTTATCTTTTTGATAATATTCATAAAAATCACCATTCGATATTCTTGTCCTGCATGTATCTTTTAAGTATCAAGAACTGCAGCTTTTCCGCCTGCTCCTTTATCTCCGGATCGTTCTTTATGTATTCCATTACCTCCTTCTCTATCTTTTTACTCGTATTGAAAATGCTTATGCTCATTTATTTCACCGCCTTCTTGAGCTCCATTGCGCTTACAAACTTCCCGTATTTGCGCCCTGCGACTGTAGCTATCGACCTCTCCACTTTGTCATATGTATTATCGTCGAACTTCGCCTTTACCATATAGCCTATGTCTCCCTCCGTAACGCATACCTCATCCACATTCTCTATGCTCACGAGCTTGTCGGCAAGCTCGTTTATGTCGGCTCCTGTCTGCGGCTTTATGAAGAAGAAGCTATGCAGGAAATCGCTCTTAGTGCGTAGCCTGAAATTGGCTTTGCGCTTATCCCTGCCTGCCCCTTTTCTTCCGATTCGTGCCCTATTCTCTATATCATTTCTGCTTTTCATGCTACCCACCTATAATATAAATTTAAGTAATCTGTCTTAATGAAAGATTTTAAAAAAATAAAGAATAAGAATGGGAAATCGATTGGGGACGTTTTGGTGGGACCGTGATAATAAGCACTGTCCAAACTCATCTGGGGATAAGAAGAATCAACAACTTTATTTCCATTCATTTGATCCCACCAAACAGTATATAATATGGAAGTATTTTACTAAATAGTTTTTTTGATATATTGGGGATATTTTTCATTAATTTAACTGAACAAAATATGAATTTATTGATATTTTGTATTTTAACTATAATCTACAAAGTGTTAAAACTATAATTAATACCAATACAGATACTAACTAATATAAACATATAAATAATATATTTAACCATATAAAAGCAATGAAAAGCGAGATACCTGAATATGTTAAAAAGGTTGTGGAGGAGCTTAAGAAAACATATCCATATACAATAACCCCAAAGCTGATATCGGGAAGCTACTACATATACCAGATCTACTCGGAATTGGACAAAGGCACTAATAAGCGCAACTATTACTCGTTGTATCTAGGGAAGGTCGAACCTAATGGAATGTTCAAGCCTGCGCGTAAAAGAAGCAAAAGCAACAAGGGGATAAC
>DAHXOG010000061.1 GCA_027364995.1 Candidatus Mancarchaeum sp. | reverse complement strand
AATACATAATCAGCGTCTATATTCTGCTTCACTATACTCTTTGCGTCCTCTTTGATGAATGTAACGTTCCCGGTCTTCTTGGCTTCAGCTAGGTTCTCCTCGCTGCCAGTGTGCATGTTGTCTATCACGTATACCTTGTTGCCCTTTGCCAATGCATCTACGAGATTGCTCCCTATGAATCCCGCTCCCCCTGTCACTATTATATTTTTTCCCGATATTGCCATTCTTTCGCCTTTTTATCATTCAAGCATGTCTTCAACTATTTTTGATATTATGTGGCCTATAGTTATATGCACTTCCTGTATTATCGGAGTGTCATCGCTTTCCACGAGTATCGGCATGTCAACTATGTTCTTCATCCTGCCGCCGCTCTTCCCTGACATTGCCACGGTAAAGCATCCTTTATCCCTAGCTCTCTCAAGCGCCCTTACCACGTTTTCCGAATTGCCGCTGGTGGATATCCCTATTACGATATCGCCTCTGTTTGCAAAGGCGTCAATCTGCCTGGAAAATACCTCGTCATACGAATAGTCATTTGCTATTGCGGTCATTGCGGAGCTGTTTGTATGCAGTGCGATTGCGGGCAATGGCCTCCTTTCCTTCTTGAACCTTCCAACGAATTCGGCCGCTATGTGCTGCGCGTCTGCGGCGCTGCCTCCGTTTCCCATGAGTATGAGCTTGTGGCCTTTCTCAAACCTTGAATGCATCTCCTTGCCCAGAGCGATAAGCTGTTTTGCATCAACCTTTCTCCGCGCTTCGGCACCGGCCTCCAGATATTCGCTTATCTCCTTATAATCCATTCCATCCCACTCCGGGCTCTCTTTTATCCCTGTCATTTAATTTATGCATTATACTTTTTATAATCTGCCTTTATGCGACCGGGCTTTATCGGTTTTGCTATATCGCGATTATCGCGGTTGCGCTGGAAAAAATGATATGCTCTTCTGTTTGTGTGATTGTGCGCCTTTATGCAGCACCATAAGCTCATACATCGAATTCCTTTGGGATCATTGTCCTTCTCTTCTTGTAGTACTCTGTGCCTGAGAACCTTTCCTTCACATTTTTAAGAACCTTCTTCGTGTATTCCGGGTCGAGGCCCCTGCTTGAGCTTATCATCCTCACTGTTGCATCAAAATCTTCATGGCATACCGAATAGCAGCGCAATGCCGCCTCAAACAGCTCCCTCTCAATCCCTTCCGGCTCTGCCTCGCTCTTGCTATTGGCCTCTTTCATAATATGCACCCATATGCAAACATCACGATTCTGTGCGAACAAAATTCTAAGTCATAGGCATTCTCAAACCACAGCCCAGTTATCGGTAAAGAATGCTTATGCCGGCGGCAAGTATGTGCCTTATCAGCACAGGAGCTCCATCCTCCGCATTCCTGTCCATGCATTGCTCTACAGCCTTAATGCTCTTTCCGCTTGCTACTACCATGCCCTTTTCTATTGCTATGAATTCATCCGGATATTTCTTTTGCAGGGCCTTGTAGCTCTCCCTAATCAGGCTATCGTTCTTGCCTATCTGCTTGATCAGCTCCAACTCATCAGCTATGCCAATAAGGTAAATTTGCGCATTTTAGTTATTTAAACCTTGCCTGGCGTCGCTTTTCCAATAAATTCATCCATAAATCTTTAACTACTTTATTGTTATTTTGAGCCATGTAATTACCAATATCCGAGAATATATTAAATAAGTCAAAAATGTAATGCCACTTTATATTTATAAAGCGGCACGGTTGCCTGCAGCAAGATAAGTTAACATAATACTTAATAGCACAAATTCATCCCTATGAATTCATCCCTACGCTATAACACTAATTTGTATAATACAATATACAAACATATTTATATATTTGTATAATATAGTATACATATAAGTGGTTGTATGAAATCTAAAGGCGATGGATCTGGAAATACAGTAATTTCCGATAGCAATGTGCTTGCTTTATTGAATAAGTATAATGTCTGGTGGGGTGGAGCACGTCCTAATGAAATGCCATTCAAGCGCAGGGACTTCTATTCTTTGAGAAAAAGCCTTGATCGCAAAAAGGTTACTGTATTGTTGGGGCCAAGGCGCGTTGGAAAATCGGAACTTATAAAGCAGTTGATAAACTCTTTGCTAAATGACGGCACAAACCCAAAGCGAATATTATATATGTCTGTAGATGCAGAGGAATTAAGACTGAATAAAATATCTCTCGACAAACTTCTTGAAACCTACGCGGAATTTATAGCTCAACAGCCTCTAGAAAGCTTTACTACAAAACACTATATTTTCTTTGACGAAATTCAAAGCAAGGATCAATGGCATAAATCAATTAAGAATTGGTATGATCTAGACTACAATATCAAAATATTTGTATCAGGTTCTTCAAGCGTTGCACTATCAAAGGGTGCCATGGAATCCCTGCACGGACGATTCGAAAAATACGAGTTATACCCATTAAAGTTTTCAGAGGTAGTCAGGTACAAATATCCTGATTTGTTCTCTGATAAGCAATGGCTTAAAGTAAAAAACCAAATTGCCGCTTCTATGGAGAGTGGCGACATAAATAAATTCAGTACACAATTAAGGAGCTTCTATGGGGGCATAAGCCCGTTCCAAAAGAGGATTCAAATGCTGCTGAACAGATATTTTATTGTTGGTGGATATCCGGAATTCCTAAGGGAGAATGACCTTAACGAAATCAATTCATCCATAAATAGCAAGGTTGACTCTTCCTTCTATAAAGATGTGATTTTGCAGCATGAAATCAGGAATCCTTCTGTCCTAAGAGACCTTTTTGCCGACTTATCCTTTCACACAGCCCAAAAGCTAAATGTAGATAAAGCCGCTAAGGAATTCGCCGTAGAAAGGCCAACACTAAAAGCATACTTGGGCTATTTAGAGGAAATGTACTTTATAATGAGCACATCATATTATTCGCAGAACAGGAGGACAAGGATAAGAAAATTGAAAAAAATGTACGTACAAGACCCAGGCATAAGGAACGCAGTAATAAACCATCTGGATGAAAAATTGCTGGAAGATAATGCTGAAATTGGGCTTGTCGCTGAGAGCATGGTAGCAGATCACCTTTGTAGGCTTAAATACGCTTTTGAAAAGTTGCCTAATCCCGAACTTTTCTATTGGGAAGGTGCCAGTGGTGAAGTGGATTTCATATTTGATGTAAAGCAAAATTTCATACCGATAGAAGTAAAATACAGGGAAAGCATAAAAAAAGCAGAAAGGGAACCAATAATCGAATTTATGGATAGCCATAACTCACCATTCGGCATAATGATAACCAAGAACAAGTTTGGAATAGAGCCAGGCAAAGGTGTAATATATATTCCTCTTTGGCTTATGTTAATGACAATATAAACTTCTGTGCATCAAAGAGGCCCGGCACCTTATTTCCTATTTATTAAACTTAATTTAATGATCCTTGCTTTGATTAAACTAAACCCGCATAAAGTTTAATCAAAGATTATTAATTGGTACATATTTTACTATTTTTGTATTATTGATTAAACAAATGGCTAATAAATTTAATCAATAAGTATTTAATCTTTTATGTTGCATATCTATCAGTGCTTTTATGGACATATCAGAATTCGAGGGAAGCCTGGGAAGGCTTATAAAGAATGAGCAAAAGGGCTATTACTCGTTTGTACCAGCACAATTACCCATAAAGCTTGCATATGACGAGGAATTGGCTTCCCAGCTCGCAGATGCAAGCCAAAAGATTGGAGAGCTCAGGAGTATGGGCCTGGCGCTTGACCAAACCATTGGCTTTTCTCCAATGAAGCTCATAATGCCATATCTAAGGAAAGAGGCGGTTTTAAGCTCAAAGATAGAAGGCACCATGAGTACGCTGTATGACGTGCTTGAAGCAGAGGCCAAGAACATGCTTGAAGGCAACAGGGCCAAGGGCGATATTCTTGAGGTTCTAAACTACGTAAGGGCGCAGGATGAGGGCATAAAGCTGATAAGCAATGGCAGTGACATAAATAAAGAGCTGATAATGAGGCTGCACGCCATATTGCTAAGGCATGTAAGGGGTGAGAAAGCCAAGCCAGGCAGCCTGCGCACAGTGCAAAACTATATATCATCTTCCAAGCCAGGGCTTGGCAGCATAAGCGATGCAATCTATGTCCCTCCTCCACCAGAGCTTGTGCCTGGATTGCTCGATAACCTATTCTCATATATGCATGAAGACAAGGCAACGCCCTTGCCCATAAAGCTTGCGCTGATGCACTACCAGTTTGAGGCAATACATCCCTTTCTTGATGGGAATGGCAGGATGGGCAGGCTGCTAATAATGCTGTACTTGATAAAAAGCGTAGCGCTGGACCAGCCATTCCTATATATGAGTGAGTATTTCGTAAATAATAGGGATCTATACTACAAGCTTTTATTAAATACCAGCATCACAGGCGACTACAATTCATGGATAAAGTTTTTCATGCGCGGGATTGTGGAACAGGCAGAAAATGTAATCGCCAAATCCAGATCGCTTATGAATTACCGCAGTGACGCCAGAAAGCTGCTCGCCAATTCAAGAAGCAAGAAGGCATATGCCCTGTTGGATTTCCTGTTCAAGCGCCAGATTATAACAATACCCATTGCAGCGAAGGAGCTTGACATAAGCTATCCAGCGGCGAAAAAGGCAATGCAGTATATGGTAAGTGCCGGCATTTTAAAGAGTTCGGAAATATCCTACGGAAGGGCGAAGAATCACTTTATAGCG
>DAHXOG010000060.1 GCA_027364995.1 Candidatus Mancarchaeum sp. | reverse complement strand
GTATCTGGAGAAAGGGAAAAATCCGAGAGGCTTGTTGAAGGTGACAATAATTGGCTCGTTGATGCAGTATCGGAGTATTTCAACTCAAAGGACAGGCTGTCATACACGCTCCTGGAAGGCATGAGCGACCCGTACGAGTTCCTCAAGAGGAACATCCTCGGCATAGAAGAGCCGAGGGCAAAGGCCCTAAGAATCGGCACTTATGTGCACAAGATGGCTGAGATGAGGTTTAATGGAGAGCTTGACGAAAATGCAATAGAGAAAAAGTATGTCACATACCTCATGAACATAAAGGAGATAGACGAAGAGGCAAGGAAAAGCTTTAAGGTATCGCAGACAAGCGCAGAATACCCATTCGAGGTTCCGCTGGAATTAATGTTCAATGGAATAAAGGAAAAAGGGCTGTTCTTCAAAGGAAAGCTCGATGCGGTGTATGAATCTGAGGATGGCAAGCACTATTTGATACTGGACTGGAAGACCGACAGGAATGATGGCAGCGCATCATTGCACAGAAGGCAGCTAGCAGTCTACAGAAGGGCTTATGCAATTGACAAGAAAATAGACGAATACTCTATAGACGTAGCGTTGGGGTTTGTGGGATTAAAGGGAAATATAGATACTGGAAGAATGGATTGCAAGCTTGACGCTTCAAAGCCCAAAAAAGGCCAGCTTGAGACCTTCGGAAAGAGGGTGGAAAAGTTCATAGAATACAGAAATAACCCAAGAAAGTTCTTGGAGGACGTCGCAGACAAGAACAATGAAGAGCCATTGTATTCCAGGATAAAGGGATTGATTGGATAAATAACGTATAATCTCCTACCTCCTTATGGATTGTTCGCTGTATGACGTGCAAAGTCTGAAATTAAACTTGTAAAAGGGAGTATTTCGATATCGATATTGATTGATATAGTGCCTTCTGCATAAAAGTATTATAATACTTTCAAAGAATATTATGGAATGATGATGCAATGGCGGAAAACAAAAATGAGGACGATGGCAGAGAAAAAGGCACGTTTGGGCTAGGTGCGTTCGTGTGCGTCTTCAATAAGGAATACAATAAGGTCTTGTTATTATACAGAAACGCCGAAAAACGCGCCAGGAATGGTGCGGACTGGGGAAATGTTGGTGGTGTGGTCGAATTCGGCGAGACATCGATACAAGGAGCCATCAGGGAGGTATATGAGGAGATAGGGCTCAGCCTGCTTCCAAAAGACTTGAAGCTAATCTCAATCAAAGAGACACTAAATTTCATGCCGCATCTGCAGGCAGTACACTTTGTCTATAGTGTAGCGATAAGCGAGAGTACGGAGATAGTGCTGAATGCACACTGCGTTACGCAGGAATTGGAATCCTACAAGTGGTTTGACATGGACGATTTGCCTGACAAGATGATTGATTCTAAGGATGAGATGATGAGATGGAGAGATCTAGCTAAGTCGGGCTATAATATATTGAATCTCAGCGCAGGAAGCTAAAGGCATAACCAATTCCTTTAAACTGCCTATTCATATGCCTGTATGGCTTATATTGGGATTACCATACATTTCATGGGTCTTTCAAAGGTAGCACTTCTTGATGCAATGGGTCTGCCTAGGCATGCATTTAAACATAGTGTATAAAACGACGTTTAACGTTTTAAAAACAGCTGCGAATCTACAGTTTTCTCCGCATGAAGTTCATCTCCTTCTTGAAACCCATCCTTTCGAACTTCTTTACATTGAAATCTTTGGTGTACAGTCCTGCTGAGTCTGCCTTTCCCTTCCATTTCTTGAGGAAAACCTTCATCATTTGCTTTCCCAGGCCTTGGCCTCTCAGCTGCTTAAGGACGAACATGTCCTCCAAGGCAAGCTTGTTCTTTCCGGAAAGCCATCCTCTTAGGAATCCTACGATTTGACCATCTACTACAGCTACCAGTACATTGAACTTTGACTTTCCTATCAGCTTCTTCGCTTCGCTAGCCTCAATGCAGTCCCACCAACTTGGGAATTCCTTGTTTGCAAGCCTGTCTATTTCCAGCAATGATTCAAGATCTGTCGTCTTAGCCCATCTTATCGTGGTTTTCATACAAATCGACATTAGGAATAGGGCAAAGAACTATTAAAATTTATTCTGTAAAGAAAAAAATCTAGCCTTGTAGCTACCATACTCTGGGTCTGCATTGCGGAGAAGGATGGTTTGAAGGAAAGGCGCCTGTAACGTGGAAAAAGTTTTAGGCTTTGAGTTTAGGAAACAGTTTTTCGGCAACGGCAGCAAGATTCTTGTATCCAATAATGCGTGAGGGATTAAAAACGCTCCAGTCTTCATCAAGTATGTCCGATATGGCAAATATGGCGCAGGACCTTGCCTTAAGCACGGTCGCAACTGCAAACAATGCCGAAGCTTCCATCTCCACAGTAAGCACGCCCTTGTCCCTGTAATGCTTGACCTCCTTGAAGGTTTCCCTGTAAGGGGCGTCTATTGTCCATGAAGGGCCAGAGTAGCATGGCATCCCAGCTGCGCTTACTGCCCTTTTTGCCTTGATTACCAAGCTTTTGTCCGGGTAAGAGAACAAGGAAGCCTTCATGTAATGGTGTGAGGTACCCTCATCTCTTACTGCTTTTGTGCACACAACAATGCCATTGTATGGGAGGTTCTTGCTCAATGATCCTGCGTTGCCCATTATATAGAAGTTCTTTATTCCCCAATGTACAAGCTCGTCAGCCGTGCTTGCGGTAAGCGGCGCGCCTACGCCAAGCTTTGTCAGCATTAATCCGCGTTCCCTTGATATGTACACATCTAGGTATCCTTTGTATATCAGGTCGGTTCTCTTTAAATCCAGGGCCTTTATCATGTATCTTAATAACTTATCAGAATAAACAAAGACCGCATTCGCCATGCCCTTTGGCCTGTAGATTGACTTCTTTTTCATATACTCCTCCGAGGTCACCATAGCATCGAATCTATACTTTGTGCCTATCTTTGGGAAGCCTGAACCTTGCATGGTTTCTTATGAAAACTCTGTTTTAATAAGCTTTTTGTATAAGGAGGGCACCTGGGCATGGCTAAAGTATGCTATCTGTATACAAACGTAATACATAAATATTTCTCTCTTATAATAATAATGTGGTTCTATGGCTGAAAGTGAGATTATTACAATAAGAGTTCCTAAGGGAACAAAGGCGGCGATGAGAAAAATGCATATTAACTGGAGCGAGGACATTAGGGAGCATATTGAGGATAGGGTGCGCGCTTTAAAGCTGCTCGATATACTCAAAGAGATCCAAAAACGCCAAAATAGGATAAGGATAGATGGAGATAGTACGGAAATCATAAGGCACTACAGGGACATAAGGTAAGCAAATGATGACCATAGACGCAAATGCCCTTGTTAAGCTAGTGATAGATGAAGATCATTCGGAGGAGGTCAGACACATTGTGTATGAAACCTTATCAAAAGACGAGCCTCTAATTGCACCGAATATAGCACTACCTGAAGCTATGAATGTTTTGTGGGTTTATTCAGTTAAAAGGAAAAAGCTTAACAAAGACAAAGCACTGCTTGCTTTTGATAGATTATTGAGTATATGGACGCAAATAAAGCACGTCGATTCTGATGACCTGCACAAGGTTTCAATGGCAATAGCATTAGACAGCAAACTTACAGTTTATGATTCGCTCTATGTGGCAGCAAGCGTACTTTACAAAAGCCCGCTATTGACGTTCGATAAAGAGATACTTTCAAAGGCCAATGGAATTGGAATTACTCTAGTTAAGCATTGACTTCAAAGTCCATGAGAGAGGCGAAGAGAAGGAAGAAGGCAAAGCCATATATAACTGTGAATTCACATATATTGTGTGATTTCATGCCAAACATAACGATATCGGTTTCAGAGCAGCTATACAAGACCATTAAGCAGCATAAGCAGATCAGGTGGAGCGAGGTAGCCAGGAGGGCAATGTCGCAGTACGCACAGAAGCTTGACATGCTGGACAAGCTAACCGAGGAGTCAGAGCTAACAGAAGCGGATGCTATAAGGATAGGGAGGAAGATCAAGCGCGGCATGGCAAAAAGGCACACATCATGAAGATTGTTGTGGATGCCAACGTTGTTATTGCAGCGACTTGTCAATGCATAATGGAAAACTGGGATGTCTATGAATTTAAAGAACTACAAGGCCTTGGTAATCGGTACTATCTCTTCACTGATAGCAAATGTGGTATTAGATGTATTATTTGAGACCGATGGAATAGCACTCGCGGCATTAAACACAGCAGTGGGCAACGTTTCAAGCTACGTCCATACTTCAATCTTTGCAATTACAGTAAGCACATTGTCGCCTATCGCGAATATTATTTTTTTGATAGTGGGCATATGGACACTATTGGGGGTATTCGGAGCTGACAAGTACATTACTTTCGGCTGAATATTTCGGATAAGGTCTCATCCTGGATGCTCCTTATGGGACCGTTTTATCAACTCATTGTGTAAGCGCTCCTTCTTAACAACATGCAATCACTTTCTGCTTCGTTCCCGCATAATGAATGCATACACAAGTACAGCCAAAGCTCATCAATCAGGTGGATAAACTGGATATGATCCTTTTACTCAATGATTATGCCAAGGACATGGACAGCGAGCGCATAAGGGAGTTCTTCGAAACCTCAGGGCGCACGATAGACGGCAGCTTCAGCGAGATAGCGGATATATACAACAGGGAAAAAAGCTCCATCCTTGCAGGCAGGAAATAGCCGTTTATTACCGCTTTGCGGTTTCTCAGGCTT
>DAHXOG010000005.1 GCA_027364995.1 Candidatus Mancarchaeum sp. | reverse complement strand
AAGGCACGTAGGAACATTGGGAGCATTCACTCCAGGAAAGGTAATGTATACGGTGCCGATGGCAGGACAGACAGGCTTCAATTACAGGACGGAACACAACAAGCGCATAATAAAACTTTGCACAAAGGAGGAGGCAAAGGACATAAACCCAAAGGCAGGGTTCAAGAATTACGGATTGGTCAAGAGCGATTACCTTATCGTGGACGGATCAGTGCCCGGGCCTGCCAAACGCATAGTAAGGATAAAGAAGTCAATAGAAAACATGAATAGCAAGGGCATAAAGGAGCCAAAGATAAACTTCATAAAAGCGTGATTATTTGCAAGAGATAGACATTTTCAATACTGAAGGCAAGCAGGTATCAAAAATCCCTGCGCCAAAGGCGTTTTCCGCACAGCCTAAAAAATGGCTTGTCGACAGGGCTATAGTGGCAGAGAATTCATTGACGCTGCAGCCACAGGGGCATTATCTATTGGCCGGAATGCAGACAACAGCCGCATACTTCGGAGCAATGGGCTCTTACAGGGCAGGAAGGCACGTGGGCAGGGCAATAAGGCCAAGGGAAAAGCTTGGAGGAGGCGCTCTTGGAAGCGTAAGAAGAATACCTTCATCAGTCAAAGGCAAGCGCGCGCACCCCCATCAGGTAGAAAAGACGCTTGTGGAAAACATGAACAACAGGGAATACTGTAACGCGCTGCGCTGCGCGGTATCCGCCGCCGTGAACCAAGGCGAGAAGGCATCTATGGTGTTCGACGGCATATCAAAAATATCAAGGACAAAGGAGTTTACAAAGTTCCTGGAAGCGAACAAGCTTGACACGGAGATAAAAAACATAAGGATAAGAAAGCTCAGGACTGTGAGAAGGACAAGGACAAAGCCAAAGTACAGGATATTGGTGGTGACATCTGACGAGGAAGGCAAGCTCAAGGCATCGCAAAACGTAAAGGGCGTTTCCACGTGCACGCTTTCGGAGCTCAAGGTCAACCTGCTCGTGCCTGGAGGCGATCCTATAAGGAGAGTAATATGGAGCGCTAAGGCCATTGCTGATTTGGATTCGGCAATATCAAACGCGTCGCTCATAAGGACATACAAAAATAAACAAGGTGTTAAAAATGTCAGTGCTTAAATATCCGCTTGCAACAGAAAAGGCAGTAGGCCTCATAACAAACGGCAATACGATAATATACGTTGTAGATTCTAGGGCTACAAAGTCCCAGATAAAGCAGGAATTCCAAAGCGCTTTCAACGCAAAGGTCAAAAGCGTAAGGACCGTAAACATGCCGAACAACAGCAAGCGCGCGTATATAAAGCTGTCAAAAGACAGCAGCGCAGGAGATATAGCCATGAAGTTGAAACTGGTGTAGTGAATGGGAAAGAAACTAAGGCAGCAAAGAAGAGGAAAGGGCTCAAACGTATATACGAAATTGCCCAACACATTCGACATTAGCGTAGGCTTTGAGAAAGCGCCGGACGTGAATATGAGCGCAGAGGTAATAGACATATTTAACCACACAGGTCACACTGCGCCATTGATGTGCGTAGTTTACGAAGACATGGATAAGGGATTTTACGTCGCCCCTGAAGGCATAAAGATAGGCGACAAGATATTTATGGGCCCAGATGCAAAGCCAGTGCTTGGCAGCATAGTGAGGGTCGGGGACATGCCGGAAGGAGCCCCTGTTTACAATATAGAAGTTACAAAGGGCGACGGAGGGAAGCTAGTAAGGAGCGCCGGAGCATTCGCAGTAATATCTGCAAAGTCGGAGCGCAGCATAAGCATAAAGCTGCCTTCAAAGCAGACCATAATGATAGACCCTGACTGCAGGGCACAGCTTGGCATGGTTGCCGGTGCAGGAATAACTGACCAGCCGATAGTGAAGGCCGGAAAGAACCATTACATGCGCCATACATTAAACAGGACATGGCCAACTAACCGTGGCGTAAAGATGAATCCTGTAGACCACCCATTCGGAGGCAAGCAGCACCACAAGGGTAAGAGCAGCATGACATCAAGGAACGCGCCTCCTGGAAGGAAGGTAGGACATATAGCTGCAAGCCGCGTAGGCAGGAAAAAGAAGTAATTATCGAAAAGCAAAACAAAAGATGTGATTTAAAAGCTTTGCATGCATATAAAATTACAACAAAATGGTGTTGAAAATGGCAGAAAAAATATCTAGAGAAGCGATAAAGAGGGAAGAGGGATACCTGTATTATCTTGGAAAGGACGGTTATGTATGGCAGAACCCGACAAGGTCAAACAAGTCCGGCAGGAAGGCAAAGGTAGGAAGCGAAAAGGTAGACAGGGAAAAGGGCTACCTGTACTTCGTGGACTCAAGCGGATATGTTTCAAGGGTAAAGCAGGCCCATGGAAGGAAGAGCAAGTAAATGCATAAGGTATAGGTTTTAGAATGGTCGAAAGGATAGCATATAAGGGAAGGTTGCCGGAAGACGCGGCAAATATCAGCCTGGCGGAGTATACCAAGCTGGTAAAGTCTAGGCAAAGGCGCTGGCTAAAGAGGAACTCGTTGCAGCTAAGGCAGCTCAACGAAAAGATAGAGAGCGTAAAAGCCAAAGGCTCAAAGCGCAGCATAAAGACAAGGAGGCGCGAAGCCCTTATACTGCCATCCTGGGTAGGCCTTTCTTTTGATGTTTATAACGGCAAGGAATATCAGCATATAGAGATACAGCCCGCAATGCTGGGCCACAGGCTCGGCGAGTTCGTATACTCAACAAAGCGCGTGCAGCACTCGGCGCCTGGAATAAAGGCAACGCGCGGAAGCAAATTCCTGTCGCAGAAATAAGTGATTTATTTGGAGTACTCGTTCAATATGGAAAAGGGAAAGGTAATATTCTCTGGTGCAAAGGACCTTAACGCAAGCTTTAAGGACTTGGGAGCAATATGCGACTTCGTGCGATACAAGAACGCGGAGGATGCAGTGGAGACTCTTGCCAAGGTAGTGCATGAAAACGCCGCGGTCCCATACAGGAACCACAACAAGGGCATGGGATCAAGGCACGAGCTGGGCGGCAGAAAGGGACGTTACCCTAAGAAATGCGCTGCCATAGTGATGAAGGTCATAAGCATGGCCATAAGCAATGCCAAGAACAAGGGGCTTGACACTGATGGGCTCTACATAGTGCATGCATCGGCCAACAAGACCCAGATATACAGGAGGACGCCATCAAAAGGCATGCTTTACCACAGTGACAGCTACGGATTCGCGGCAATGAGGCATTCCGACGTTGAGTTCGCCAAGGTCGAGATAGGGATAGCCGCGGCTGAGGATGTAAAGCTGGGAGAGAAGGCAACAAAAATGCTCAATTTAAACAATGTATTGCATTCAAAGCGCGCCAAGGCTGCGCAAAGCAAGCCGAAGCCAAAGGCTCCAACAGCAAAGAGCTCAAAGGAGGCAATAAAAGCTACACAAAAGGCATGATTCAATGGCAATAGAAACGAAGTTTATAGATGACGCTATAATAAAGATGAACATATCAAAATTCCTCGGCAAGGAGCTTACAAAGGCAGGCTTCTCGAGGGTCGAGATACAGAAAACCCCAGTGCTTACAAGGATAACGGTGTATGTGCTAAACCCTGGAAGGGTAATAGGAAGGATGGGCAAGACGATAAACGAGCTCACCGAATCAATAAGCAAGAACTTCAACGTCAATAACCCGCAGATAAGCGTCATAGAGGTGCAGAACAAGATGCTTGAGCCTCTGTTGGTGGCCAAGGACATAACATTCAAGCTTGAAAGATCCATAAACCCGAGAAAGATAATACAATTCACACTCAGGAGCATAATGGAGAACGGCGCATTGGGCGCCGAGATCATAATAAGGGGCAAGCTCGCCGCAAAGGGAGCAAGGGCAAAGGTAGTAAGGAAGAGCGTAGGCTACATACCAAAAGCTGGGGATGTAACCAATCTCGTGCTTGAGGGTGACGCCACTGCATACCCTAAATACGGCGCCATAGGCGTAAGGGTAAGGATAGTTCCTCCTGGTACGGTATTCCCGGACAGGGAGATCAGCAAGATAGAGATGCCGAAATCCATACTCAACGGCTGATTCGCCTCAAATTAAGTATAGGGCTTATACATGGATATATTGCTAGTAGGTTTAATAGCATTCTTGACGCTAACGATACCCGGGGAGCTGTTCGCCTTTGCACTCTTGCAAAAGACCAAGCTAAGGCTTTTCGAGATATCGGTAATCGGATTCATATTCGGGCTTGTCGCTGTACCTACGCTTACATGGCTTGAGTCCTATCTCATGAATGCCATACACTTCTTCGCGTTTTCCCTGGCATTAGTGGAGGTAAACGCATTAATACTATCGATAATAGGCATAATACTCTGCTTATGGCAGGGCGTTTTCAAGTTCAACTTTTCAAAGGGCGCATCAAGGGCGCAGGAGGCCAAGTCAGAGATCGCTTATGTGGATAAGCTGAAGCAGAAAAGCTCCACTGAGCTTTCCGAGCTAAGGCAGAACCTCAAATCATATAACGCAGCCAATTCCATAATAGAAAAGCACATACAGGAGGAGAAGTCATTATCCGACAGGCATTCAAGGGAATTGAATGCGATAAACCTTTCGCAATCCGACAAGGAAAGGATAGAGACTCTCCAGAAGGACGAGAAGGACCGCCTGATAGCTGACCACGAGCAGGAGGAGCGCATACTTCTTGACAAGCTGTCGTCGGGAAAGGCAGAGGAAGCGATAGTAAAGCCATCAAAAGGCATGCAGATAAACAAGACATACCTTGTGCTTGCGCTGCTTATGCTGCTCGTATTGGGAACGCGAATGATGAGCATGGGCACAACCCCGAAATTCTTCGAGTTCGACCCTTATTTCGATATGCTTAGCGCCGAATCCATATTGACATTCGGATATCAGATATATTTATCGCCGAGCGCATGGCCGGTAGTTCCCGCAGGCACGAGCATGCGTATACAACCGGTAGTCCCGTATCTTGAAGCGTACTGGTATGATCTATCTAACGCCATGGGGCCACACTATACCACATTCTCCACCACATTAATGAGTTACGTCGGAGGCATATATCCTCCAATAACCGCAGCACTCCTTGTGTTTGTAGTTTTCATGCTACTGTATTATGAATATGGCGAGAAGATCGCGCTTATAGGCGCTGTGCTGGCATCCACAATGCCAGTGCTATACACGACATTCGTGTCAGGCGAGCAATTGCTGGAGCCCTGGGGGATATTCACGCTCTTCTTCTTCTTCGCAGCGTACATGCTTGCAATACGCGATATGAAAAGCAAGCGCCTTGCCATATTGGCCGGCCTTGCATTCGTGACGACATTCCTTGGCGCACACTACTATACCGTAGATGCTGGCGTATTGACGATATACATACTGCTTCAGGGCGTAGTCAACGTGCTGCATAACAAGAACAGCAAGTACTTCTACCAGATGAATGCCATAGTCATAATCGTAATAGCCATATTCCTGGCCATGTACTCACCATACCATGCCACGTTATCCGGAAGGATACCTAAGATATTGGGCATACCAATAACGATAAGCGGACCGCTTATAGCGCTTATAGTGGTTGCCGTAATAGAATACGGCCCAAAGCTGCTGGCAAAGTACAACCTCATATTCAAGGAAATAGACATGAAGGCTTATATGGAGTGGATACTGCTCATACTGGTAATAGCCTTTATAGTAATAGCCTTTACCCCAGTGGGCAAGCCAATTACGGCGTATGTCAACCTGAGCAAAAAGTTTACTACGCCTTCAACACCATTGTTCATGACTGTCGAGGAGTTCATACCAACAGGAGCGCTCTACAACTTCGGCTCATCAGGTTTGGGATTCCTGGGTGCAGACATATTCGGATTGCCTATTCTGGTGTGGGTAATAAGCATAATAGCGCTGGTGCTTATAGCTCTAAGCGTATTCTATAAGAAGAGCGATACGTCCATACTCTACCTTTCAATAATAACGCCATTGATGTTCGCTGGCTTTTCGGAGGTAAAATACCTTCCGCACTTCGGCACAGTGTTCATACTGATGCTGTGCATAATACTCGGGGAGGCCATATACCTATTCAAGACGGGCTTCAAGCTCAAGTATGCCGAGGCGGCCATAATAAGCGTGCTTGTTGCAATAGGCGCCATATTGATAATGCTCGGATCATTCTATGGCATAATATTGGCCATAGTGCTCGGGATCGCGGGAGGCTTCATATACGAGTTCGCAACAAAAACGAAGTATGATGACCTTTTCGAGCAGAAGCCGATGCACAATGCTGAGTTATACATAACAGGGGCGCTAAGCATAGGCGTATTCTTCATATCTCCAATATTCGCATTGCTTTTCATAATAGCAATTATACTTATGCACAAGATGGACAGCTATAGAAAACAGCTATGGTCCATATTCGCAGTATTTTTCATAATATTTATCGTAGGCACCGCCGTAAACGGAAGCCTAATGCTCGGCGAGATAAGCAGCATTGTATCTGCACTTCAGGCAAGCGCTATTCACTCAGCAAACCCGGCGACCGCATGCAATACGATAACATCAAGCATAGGCTACGACCTTTACTGCAATGTCGTGCCCAGTTATTGGCTTGATGCCGCAGCATGGATGCGCGCCAATGTGGGTCCAAATGCGCCACGCATTCTTGCATGGTGGGACTATGGCGACTGGATAAACTGGTTCGGCCATAGCAATGCCGTGATACGCGGAGACAACGCAAGGCCAACAGAGGACTATGCAGTGGCCGCAAGCTATGTGCTTGGCCCGAAGGATAATTATACACCGGCAGTGCTTCGCAACATGATGAATACAAACCAGACGCGTTATGTGGTGTTTGACCAGGGGCTTATACAAAAATGGCAGGCGCTGGACTTCTTGGCTTGCGTTAACATAAATGCAACATCAAGGGCTTATGCAATAGCGCAGGGCGCAGCGCAATCTCCGCCTGTACCGTATGCATTAGGCACATCGCCTTGCGAGCTTGAGCATGATCCGGAATACGCTTTCCTTCCATTGGCTGCGCTTGAAGGGTCGAACAGCTCGCAGAGCATAGACTATTACTGCTCCATTTCAAACAGCACGAACCTATACATAAAGGCATATACTGCAGTGGGCGACTCGCTTTCAAATAAGACTGTATGCGTAAGCACAACGCCCACAAAGAACGGCGGCATACAGATCTACGACAGCAATGGCACAGCAATAAACGCAATGATACCATTGTCATACGATCTTGGAGTTACAAGCATAAACGGCATAGAGTTCGTCCAATACCTTGTGGTTTACACACCGAACGGCCCTAACAACACCATAACCGATGCACCATCATCATTCTACGTATCGAACTTCTACAAGGGATTCATGTTCGGCTCAATCCCAGGATTCACTCAGGTATATCCTAACGTTACCTCTACTCCAGGAGAGAACTTGGTAAACGGCACTTACCCATTGAGGATCCTCGAGATAACCAACTACACCGGAGGCAATGCACCTGTGCCTTCAAAGCCAAGCTACGTGCATAACAACCTCACAATGCCGTAAGCGTATAAAATCATAAGACTATCAAAAGTAATAAATATGCTTTTCGGCATAATTCTTTGCAACAATGCTGTAACAACGTCAGTTGCGCAATAAATCAAACATCAAACTAATGGGCTTGTAGCTCAGCTTGGTCAGAGCGGCGGTCTTATAAGCCGTAGGTCGTGAGTTCAAATCTCACCAGGCCCATTGGAATAATCAGTATGCAGATAAGAGGCCTTTTAACCAATAAATAATCCAGAGAGGTCTTCAATAATCGTTTTCTCTTATTCTTGTTTTCTCAAGTATTTGTCGTAGACAAATCTTGTATTCTCTATCTCCTTATCGAGCTTCCATTCCGCAAAATTTATCTCAGGGAAATGGGCATTGCCGTTATAGTTGCCCATTATCCATGATACGTGCAATACATTTGCCATTGGCAGCATTGTTTTGTAAAGCTGCTCTCCACCTATGCAGAATGTTTCGCGATTGCTGATGGACTCTGCCACCTTGATGGCCTCTTTTATGGTGCTGCATACTATCGCGCCCTTTTGTTCGCCAAGGGAAGAGCTCACTATTATATTCACCCTATCTGGCAAGGGCCTGAACTTCTCCGGCAGCGATAGCCACGTGTTCTTTCCCATTATCACAGTATTGCCTGAGGTTAGCCTTTTGAAATGCTCAGACTCCTCGCGTATGTGCCATGGTATTTTTCCATCGTTGCCTATTACCCTATCCCTAGTCATTGCAACTACTATTCCAATGCCCATAATCACACCGCTATCGGGAAGCTTATCTTCGGGTGGCTTTCATAATTCTCTATTCTGCTATCTGTGTATTTCCAGTCAAATATGCTTTTGAAGTTGTCTGTGCGCAATGTTGGCGCATTGTATTTCCTTGCAACTCTGGAAAGCTGCTCCTTTGCCCCATCTATATGGTTCTCATATATATGCACATCTCCAAGGAAGCCGATGAGCTTGCCCTCTTTTAAGCCTGCCTCTTTAGCAATTAGGTGTAATAATAAGCCATAGCTGGCTATGTTGAAAGGCAGCCCAACCATCGTATCTACTGATCTCTGATTCCATAACAGATTAAGTTTTCCGTCAATTACAGTCACCTGGAATCCCCAATGGCATGGCGGCAAGGCCATTTGTCCAAGCTGCTGAGGGTTCCATGCAGATACTATCATCCTCCTATTATCCGGGTCCTTCTTAAGCGTTTCAATTACGCTGGCCAACTGGTCAAAGCCCTTTCCCGTATAATCGGTATCGTATCCCAAGTACTCCGCCCCGAAATGCCTCCACTGCCAGCCATATACTGGGCCCAAATCACGCTCTTCCCTCATGCGCGCCTTAGATTTATCGTCATGCCCGTATGGGGCCTTTTCAGGGTTAGCCCATTCATTCCATATGGTATTTCCTCTGTCCTGAAGCCATTTTTTATCTGTTATCCCCTTTATAAAGAATTCAAGCTCCGAAGCTATCATCTTGAACGGCATCTTTTTCGTTGTAAGCAAGGGGAAGCCGTTTTTCATATCATAATCGAACATAGCTCCAGCAACGGCAATTGTCCTTATGCCAGTCCTGTTGTCCTTCCATATTCCTTCATCGAATACCTTCTTAACTATGCCAAGATAAGCAGTATCTGCATTTACCTCCTTCTCCCTTAAAAGATCTTTAATGCTCTTTGGAAAACCATCATTATACCTTAACCTTTCAGCCATATCTATACACCTGAAATACATAGAACCATTTCAGATGCAATTCCGAAATATAAATGTGTTTCCATGCCACATTCTCAACCGATAAAAAATAAGAATAAGAATAAAAAGAGCGCAATCTACTCGCGCTTTTTTACCTTTCTTATGTCTACTCTTTTAATGGCAGGGTTCAAATCCGAAAGCCTTATCCTTAAAAGCTCTTCATGAAGCTTAGAGTCTCTGGGGTTGTCCTTATTCCCGGTCACGATTATGACATTTTTTGCATCAAGGTCCTTAACCGCCAGCCTTATATCAGGCATCGAGGCGTCTATTTGCGATTGTATGACATAACATTGCAACGGGTCAAGACCTTCGTTCTCAAATACCTCCGAGTAATTTGGCTTTCCTGGGCTTGCTATAATCAACACATGCTCAAGCTTTTTATCATTATTCACTATGCTTTTGGTATCCAAAAGCTCTGCGCTTACCTTAAGCTCCGGGAACTCCCTCTTTAATGCATTCAATTGCAGCTTTGTATTCTCATTCTCAAGCTCTTCCGCCGATGAAAAGCTCATTCCATTGAACTGGCTCACCAAGCTTGAGGCTAGCTCTTCCTCTGCTTGTTTGCCATCTTTCAATACCGACATTACCTTCTTCATGGCCCCGCAATCGTTATGCGTAAAAACCTTTATCTCTTTTATACCATTATCCCTCACTGCCTTCCTTATCTCCGCGATAATAGGATTTATGTTTGCTCCTGCATTCCTTATGACAAACATATCTGGGTATTTTTCCTCTATATACTTGTTGAACCTCCTGTCCATGCAAAATATTCCTAGCTCTTCCATTAAATCACGCAAGCACACAAATAGCGCTTAAAATTTATGAATCCTATGTAATGTACAAATTTTTATTAAAATAAATAACTTTTCGGTTTATGTTTATATTTTATTTTAATCATTTATAATACGGTAAACATGGGCGCTGAAAATACAAAAGCGGGATCAGTAACGGGAAAGATTGCTGTCAAAAGGCTAATTAATTGCTTTGAAACCGCAAATGAAGAGATAAACAAGGCTTTAGACCAAAATGTTCCAAAGAAGGAGCTAAATGCAAGGGTAAAGCTTTTCGTAGGCGATGCTTTCAGGAAATGCAATGTGGACATCAACAATCCCACCAAGGACGGACTCAAGCAATCAATGGAGATGTGCAGGCTGAATACCGAAAAAATGCTTGGCCCGAAAGCTGACAAGATCATCAAAAAGCATTACAAGGAAATGAGCGAAATAATAGAGAAGCTTCCTGATTAATGGTGAGAAAATGACTAAAATACTGTCAATAATATCGAGCAAGGAGAAGGACAAGATAAGCCTGGGGATAAATTTCAGCGTGAGGCAGCAGCAAGCCGGGCACGATGTCCGCGTACTGTTCTTCGGGCCAAGCGAGGTTGCGGTAGCAAGCGACGAAGAGTTGGGCAAGCTTGTTGGCGACTCTTTCAAGGACGGCAAGCCTTCCGCATGCATATTCGTTGCCCAAAATGCGAAAATAGAGGACAAGCTGGGAGAGAAGATTAACCTCGTAAAGGCTGGCGAATACATAACCAAAAGCATAGACGATGGCTACACTCCAATAAGCTTCTGAAAGGGCACAGTGGAGATTAAGGTATGTATGTTCGTGGGATTCATGGCTGATTTTGTGGCGCTATTGCTACAGCCTTTATTATTCCGCAACTTAACGGCAAAATCCTGTCATAAAGAAACAGTTTTCTCTGGCTTATGATTTCCAATGTGGCTTTTTTCACATCTGATATCCAACCAAATCATTGTATGGTTAAATATAAAAACCAAACCAAAAAATTCAAAACCCACAACCTTTTTAAGGAGTAAAAATGCTACCTTTTTAAATGAACCCATCTACAAATTAATGGGGTTATGTGATGGGTGAATCTACTTCAAGTATTAGTGACAGGTTTTCGCAGTATACGCTTAGGTGGCACGGTAGCAAGCTTACCACGACGCAATATGCGCTTTTTGCCATACAGATGGCCGTGATAATACTTCTCTCGTGGCTCGGCGCCATAGCCACACCGGTTGTCGGCCCGGGAATAGGATTCCTCTTCTGGGCATATCCATTCTTCGTGGTTTTTACATTATGGTGGGGCTTTTGGGGAATATTCGGTGCATGGCTTGGCTCGTTTGTGGGCTCAGGATTGCTCACCGGCCTGCCCGTAATTCCCGCCATGGCGTTCAGCATCGGCGACCTAGTTCCCGCATTGCTGATATTCCTGCTATACAGAGGCTATCTGCGCAAGCATGGCGTCGACCCACTTGGTAGGGACATACTTAAAAGCAAGAAATCCGCCGCATGGTTTGCGATATGGGTTATGGGAATAACAAACATAATAGGAGGGCTTTGGGGCGTCTGGGTGTTGGTGCTTTTGGGATTCGTTCCAGCGTCTGCGTATGCATTGGGTGCAGGCCTGTGGATTCTCGGCGACGCAATAGTGCTGCTTATCGCGCCATTCCTTTCGAAGTACGTCACTCCTGTAGTTGAGAGATTCGGGCTGATAAACACTGGATGGGTATCTTAGATGGAGAGCAAAAACCAAAGGGCGGAGAAACGTATGGTCAAAACTATACTATTCTCTGCGCGCTCTAGCTCATTCTACGTGAATATGAATCCCATAGCAAAATTCGCATTATTGATCATGCTGTCGGTAGGCGTAGTAATCTCCATGCTGCATGCAGTCCCGGATCTGCAATACAACCTATTGGTATTGGTCCTAGCAGTAGGCTTCCTTATAGAAAGCGGCACAATAAAATATCTCGTAAAAAGCTACCTCTCATTGCTTCTCGTGGCGCTTATGGTTATGATGGTATGGTGGATTATTTTCAATCAGGTGGGATCCAATCCCATATTGAGCGTATCATTTCTGGGAGCGACGCTTCACATTACTTACCTGTCATTATATGTGGGGATAGGCAAGGTCTCAGGGTATGCCTCAATGGCCCTTATGACGCTGCTTACCATAATGAGCACCAGGGATGCAGATATAATATCTGCATTAAACAAGCTAAAACTGCCATTCAAATTGGTCTTTTTTGCCTCATTGATAGCAAGAAGCCTCAATATAATGGCCGATGACCTCAACTCCATAAAGCAGGCGCAGTTTGCAAGGGGAGCAGGATCAAATTCCGATAATATATTCAAGAGGGTAAGCGCGTTCATGATGCTTTCTATACCGTTAACGACATCCATTATAAAAAGGTCTGTTGATATGGGCTTCGCATTGGAGTCCAGGGGCTTTTCGAAAACAAAAAAGTTTTCGAACTTCATAGATGAAAAGCGCATGCGCTATAGCGATTTCACAATTATAGCGTTCGGCATATTCATGCTTTTGCTGCCATTCATGGCACAATAACTGGGTGTTTTATTGCATGCTGTTAGCATAAATGATTTTTACTGGAGGTATCCGAACTTTACTGGCATAAAGGGAGACTATGCGCTGAAGGCCATAAGCCTTGAGATAAACGAGGGCGAATTCTTCGGCATTACTGGGCCCAGCGGCTCAGGCAAGAGCACATTGTGCTACGCAATTGCAGGGCTTATACCGCACCAGATAAAGCTTCCGCTTAATCTTGACGATGGCATAAAGGGAGAAATACGCGTGCTGGGCGAGGCCGTAACTGCCATAAAAAACGAAAACGGCAAGCCTGCCATAACTGGCGTAGGCTCAATGTCTCCAGAAGTGGGTCTGGTGATGCAGGATCCGGAAAGCCAGTTCCTTAGCATGAGCGTGATGAATGAGATGTCCTTGGGGCTCCAGATGATGGGCCTGGAAAAGAGCGAAATGGAAGAGCGGATAAAGGCCGCAATGGAAATGGTCGGATTGGGAGAGCTTTACCAAGGCGCGAGCAGGATTCACCCTTCAGAGCTTTCAGGGGGACAGAAGCAAAGATTGGTCATAGCAAGCTTCCTGGCTATGAGGCCCAAGATACTGATACTTGATGAGCCTACTTCAGACCTAGACCCGAAGGGCAAGCTTGAGGTGATAGAGACCATAGCAAAGCTCAAGTCCGAGTCGAAAATGACAATAATACTTGTAGAGCACAACCCCGAGCTTATGCTTAAGTTTGCAGACAGGATGGCGGTGCTGTACGAGGGCTCACTCATAGCGGTTGACAAGCCATCGAAGATATATTCAAACAACGAGCTTACAAAAAAGTATAACGTATACACGCCTGAAATCTCCGAGCTTTCCGAATATTTCTCCATAGACGAAAGCCCAAAGGTAACAATAGAAAAGTCTGGATTCAGCATAGAAAGGGCGATACAGAAACACAGCGAATCCATAATAAGCATGAAAGGCATAGGCTTTTCCTATGATGACGGCACAAAGGCGCTAGAGAATATAGATATAAGCATAGAGAAGGGCTCGCTTGTTGCGCTTGTAGGCCAAAACGGCTCCGGCAAGAGCACGCTTTCGAAGATAATATCCGGAATACTGGCGCCCTCATCAGGCACCATGGAAATAGCAGGCATAAAGCCGACAAACAAAAAAACCAGGTCAAAGCTCCCAATGCACGTAAGTTATGTGTTTCAGAACCCGGACCATCAGATATTCACGCGCAGCGTTACCGACGAGATAAAATACTCTCTTAACAACGCAGGCATAACGGGAACCCACGCATCGGAAATGGTATCCGGAATACTGGAGAAGGTAGGGCTTTCCGACAAGGCCAATGAGGACCCTGTTTTCCTTGGGAGAGGCCAGAAGCGCAGGCTTGCAGTGGCAAGCAGCATAGTGCTAAAGCCAGAAATACTGATAGTTGACGAGCCTACCACAGGCCAGGACTACCACATGTCCACAGAGATAATGGAACTTATAAAAAAATTAAACGACGAAGGCGTCACGATAATCCTCATAACACACGACATGCGGCTTGTCGCGGAATACTGCAGGAGGGTATTGGTTATGAGCAGGGGCTCACTTGTTTTTGACGGTACGCCGGAATCTCTTTTCATGAACGACAGCATACTTAAGTTATCTTCGCTTTCGGAGCCTCAATCCGTAAGGCTATCCAAGGAGATGATTAACATCGGGGTATTGAAGGAGCCATTGATAAGCGCAAAGGAGTGGCTAGAATTCTTCGATTTTATGAAATCAAAGACAAGCATAGCGTTCAGGTCGTTCGGCGATATAGAAAAAGCCAAGCTGAAAATATTAAGCAAGATCCAAAGCTTCGGCAAGCCTTCTGGCATAATATCAATAGAACGCGGAGGTATGATCCTCGGCTCAATGCTGGCAGAATCGCTGAACTGCGAATCATACTCCATATCGGCAAGCCATTATAACGAAATCGGTGCGCTCACAAAAGATGTCAATGTAAACGGAATAGAATCATTGGACCTAAAGCCCAAAGGGCAATACATTGTTGTTGACGAGCTTGTCGATACCGGCAAAACACTGGATACCATAATGCATACGCTTAAGCAGCGCTTCCCAGATTCTAATTTTTCAACATGCACAATGATGGCAAAACCCCATTCAATAATAAAGCCTGACATCATTGCGGAAGAGGTGGAAAACACCACGTGGGTGGTATTTGACTATGAAAAGAACGAGTCAATACGCGAGTTCAAAGCTTCAAACCCAAAAATGCTCAAAGAGCTTAACGAACATTTCTCAACGCAATTGGATAATCGCTATGCAAAGGAGATATCACTAATGGAAAATGCATTCAAATCTTCCGGCAAAAATCCAGAAGTCATAATCTATGAAAATCCAACTACTGCAATATATGCAAGGCTCGCTTCAGACATACTTGGCATAAAGAAACTTATTGGAGTGAGGAATGCCAATTACATAAAAGGCTATGGGGCATATTTGTGCGCGGCCATAATTTCGAGTAACAACGAAACAGCAGAAGAATTAAAATCCCTGATAAATTCCAAGGACAAAATAGTAATAAACATAGGAATAATGAAAATAGGGGAATAAGCCGGCTATTGCACAACAAAGCAGTTCCTGCATCTCGGCTGGTACGCCTCCTTGCCTCCAATAACTATCCTTGGTCCTGATTCTTCTACCCCGTCAATCATCCTTTGCGAGAATACTGCATCCTCTCCGCATTTAGTGCATACTGCTGTCAATGAGTGTATCGTATCCGCATACGCTAAAAGGTTTTCCGATACGGAGAACGGCCTCCCCTTATAATCCTTGTTCAGTGTAGATACATAAACAATCTTTTTGCTGCTCGCAAGATTGTTAAGCGCCTCTTCAATTCCGGAGTTCTCATCCCAAAATTGCGCCTCGTCGACACCTATAACATCATAGTCTGACGCCACGTTAATCAGCGCTTTTATCCCTGAACTATTGGTCTTCACTATTGTAGCGTCAAGCTCTATTCCCTTATGTGTCTTTACCATATTCTCGGAATAGCGCTTATCCATCTCGGGCTTGAATAATATGACCTTCCTGCCTGCGAAGCGCTCCCTCTCGAGCAATTCTATCAGCCTTGATGTCTTTCCTGAAAACATCGGGCCTGTAATCACGACTAGTCTACCTATGCTTAAGCGCTTTCTCGTATAATACACCAAACAGTCTATTTGCGTTTCGGAACGAGCACGAACTCATAACCCTCGATGAGCTTATGTGCCTCATTGAATTTCTCCTCAATCTCAGATACGATTTCTACATCCCTGTTC
>DAHXOG010000059.1 GCA_027364995.1 Candidatus Mancarchaeum sp. | reverse complement strand
TAAATGCGTGCATATGCTAAATCCGAATGGAGCCAGCTTGAAAGCGTGGCTTTGCATAACCCTTCGTTCGAGGCGTTTTTCGGTGTAATCGATCCTAGAGCCTCAT
This sequence comes from Candidatus Mancarchaeum sp., assembly GCA_027364995.1. Classification (GTDB taxonomy): domain Archaea; phylum Micrarchaeota; class Micrarchaeia; order Micrarchaeales; family Micrarchaeaceae; genus Micrarchaeum_A. The sequence continues at coordinate 4,779 of DAHXOG010000059.1, read as the reverse complement.
TGTACGAAAGAGCATTTGACAGGAAAGGGGCAGAAAATGAGCATTATGCATTTGCAGAAACGCTTTCAGGTTCTGGAATAAAGGTACACATGCTTGATGAAACTATAGGAATTGCCGCAAAGAAAGCCTCTTTTAGGAGAAAGCTTGAAGGCTTAGCCTCATCTGCAATAAGGTATTCCGGCAGTGGCTCCAGCAATGGCAAAAAGGCGTTTGATGATTATATACACAGTTATTCAGCCGATGACCTTTTGCTCATTGCAAAACTGAAGCCAGAGGCAAGAAGTTCGAACGGAAGACTCAATTTTGTTATAAACGAGCCGCTGTCAAACTTATATTTTATGCGTGACCAGCAGATAACAACTCCAGAAGGGATAATAATCGGAAGGATGGCCAAGCGACAGAGAAGTTTCGAAACTGAAATAACCAAGCTGTTTTTCGACGCGCTTGGGATAAAATATAAGACCCCCACCTATGGCAATGGAAGGCTTGAAGGAGGGGATTTTATACCGTGCGGTAGTTTTGCATTGATGGGCATAGGAGACAGGACGAATATTGAAGGAGTAAAAGCCGTAATGAAGTCGCTCCATGAATTCGATGAAGTAGCCGTCGTAAAACAGCCCAAGCATCCCCTTATGCTGAATTCCTTTGACCCTATGGTTGACATGCATTTGGATACATATTTTAATATAATCGGAAATGGCATAGCAGTAGGCCAGTTGAACCTCATAAAAAAAGCGCGCATTGAAGTATTTAGGAATAAGGATGATTTGGGCTGGCAGATCGGAGAACGCACTGACCTTTACAGTTATATGCTTGAAAAGGGCTTTAGCGTAATAGGCTTATCAATGCTTGAACAGGCCTCTTTCGGTTCAAACCTACTATGCCTGAGAGACAAAAAGATAATTTCAGTGGATTGTGGAACTACGGCAAAAAAGGTAGTAAAGGCTTTTGCAGAAATGGCAGCGACAGATAAAAGCTATAAGTTAATCTCAAGGGAGCTGAAAAACGAGTATTCCAAAGGGATGTACAATTTCCCATCGAATAAGATTATAAGGGATTATGGGATTGACGATATAAAGCTTGACCTGTCAAATCTCACCGGAGGCTACGGCGGTGCGCATTGCATGAGCTGCATTATCAGAAGGCATTAAACTTCAATATGCTTTTTGCTTATTTAAAAGTTAAGCGCAGGTTTTGTTTTACTTAATATGAGAAGCAGGATTTTCTCTTTGTATATCCAAGAAGTATTCCTTAATCTCCGACCAATTATCTACGGCTTTTATCAATGGGTTTTTGTTACGGCCTGCAAAATCTATATTCCATGGCCTTTTGAACAGTATGGCATGCTTTCCCGCATCTGCAACACTTTTTGCAACCTCTGAGAAATCATCTATGTAATAATTTATGCCAAGCTTAATGCCGTATGTTATCTTTTTATTTGAGCGGTTTACATGTACTACATTATCAAATTTTATACCGTGCTCTAAAAGCCATTTTGTATAGGATTCTTTAGGCGCAACTGTAGCGGTAACCAGATATAATTCATAATCTTTTGAAAGGAATTTTATTATGCCAGGTATATTTTTATCCATGAGTTTTATTTCATCCGAATGATCCCACATTTCCCTGAACATTTTATTATTCTGTTCGTTGGTAATTCCGAAGAAATCGGCTTCGCCGGGACCATTTCCATGTTTATGCGCTATATTTATATCGCAATTTTCCTTCAAATATTTTATAATGAACGCTAGGCCGTTCGCTATTGTATCATCTAAGTCTATCCCTATAGCCGTCCTATTTTTCAACATGTAGATCTGCGCTAAGTATGTAAATGATATTATTCGGCATTATTTATGCTTACTGCATTTTGCTTCTACTTCTGAGATAGCCTTCTTATCCATTCATCGAATGAGACCATCATGCTTTTTATAAGGTCCTTAAGCTCCTCATCTACTACTTTACCGTTATTTATCTTTTCCGAGGCGCCGCTTATAAAGAGCAATGGCCTTTCCAATGTGTGCGCATTCAGGAATGACAATATGGGCCGTAGCGCTATTTGCGCCGCAGAGGTTCCGACTATTGACCCGCCGGTAGCTCCAAATACTGCAATCGGCTTGTCGTTGAATGAATTATCACCGTAAGGCCTTGAAGCCCAATCTATTGCGTTTTTTAGCACCCCAGGAACTGACCTGTTATATTCTGGTGTCGCTATCAATATTCCATCTGACTCTTTTATCATATGTTTGAATTCCTTTACCGATTCAGGCGTATTGCTTTCTTGATCCTGGTTATATAATGGTATTTTTTCCAAATCGAAAATTACAACTTCCATATTATCCGGGGCAAGATCCTTTGCAGTATTCACTAGCGCTTTATTGTATGAATCCTTTCTTAAGCTTCCTGCAAAAGCCAACACTCTTATCTTTTTGTTTTCCATTTAAATCACATTGAAACAGATAGCTTTATTTATTTTTATATTTTATTACTTTTGTACGTCTGATATATATGCAAGTAAAAAAAAGCAACGACGAAGATGTGCACAAATGCCTAGTCTGCGGCTATGAGATGGTAAAGATGCAGGCCTGCCACATCAAATGCGTTAATTGCGGTGCAGAGATGGACTGCTCGGATAAAGGGTTTATATGGTAATGCTCAAACCTCAAACGAGTCATTATCATTATTAGCTTCATCATCCGGCTTTGTGGAGGTTGTTGGTGCAGCTGACTCGAAGCCTGTAGGCTTTGGTTTTTGTTTCTTGTTTTGGCTTTGCTGCACATCGGATTGCGATTGCTTCTGCGAGACCTTGTTACTGTCCATAGCTGTTGTGTCCTGCTTGGACTGAGCCTGTTTCTTGCTGTTGTTCGCTTTTGAGTCGATATTCCCCGTATCTCCCAATCCCACCAGTTTGTCTATGCCAAGCACGCCTATTGGCGTTGGTATGCCAAGGCCGCGCGATTCTGTGGGTATGAATATGAGGTGGTTCTTGCCGCTTATGCCTATTTCGTAAAGCATGTTCAATGCCCTGAGCTGCATTGCGTATACGTTGGAGTTGTAGGTTTGCGCAGCAGCTACCATGTTTGTGGCGGCTAGCTTCTCCGACTCTGCAAGTATTACCCTTGCGTCACGCTCCCTTGAGGCTATTGCAACCTTTGCCATTGCATCCTGCAGCTCATCAGGTATCTTTACATCCCTAATCTCAACGGATATGACATTTACGCCCCATGGCGTGACCCTTTGGTCTATTAGCTCTTTTACATTTGTTGCTATCTCATTCCTGCCGACTATCATCTGGCTGAGGTTAACCTTTCCTATCACGTCCCTGAGCGCAGTTTGCGCCGCAAGCGATACTGATTGGTCAACGTCATTTACCTGCAATGCCGTAAATTCAGGATTCTCTATCCTTGTGAACATTATGGCTTCAACGTCAACACCCACGTTATCCTGAGTGAGCGTTTTTTCAGCCGAAAAAACTGTGGAGAACGTCCTTAGGTCGAATTTGTAAGGCATGCTCTGTATTAACGGTATTATAAAGAACAGCCCAGGGCCATATGTGCCCTTGTATTTTCCGAGCGTGAGTATTGGAGCCCTTTTCCATTCCTGCAGCACCTTTACGCTTATAGCCAAGTATATCAAAAGCACTATTATGAACAATGCCGCGCCTGCCAATATGCTTAGTGTTGCATAATAGCTTACAGCAAAGAATATCACTGCGACTATTAGCCCTATAACTATAGCCAGTGCGGAATTGCCATGCATGCCCTGCGTGCTTTTATACGAATAAAGTTGTGTTGCCATTTACTCAATACTCTTATCATTTTTTAACTGAAAGTGCAGCGGACAGATTTGCCCTTGAAACGCTGTGTAAGTATATTGTTGCAGGACCTTTGAATTTAGCCATATATAGGCCCTCGCCTCCGAATACTATGGTTTTTGCGCTTCCTGAACGTACGAATTCTGGCATAGTCGATGCGCTGAATGCCGCTATATGCCCGACATCTACGGCTATGAATGAGCCCTCCTTCAAATTATATTCTATTATATCGCCGCATAGATGCAAGAATAATGTGCATGGTCCGTCGAACTGTTCCATCAATAGGCCTGTACCTGTAAACATTCCTCTTACCGATGCTTTAACCTGCAGTTTTGACGGGTCGTTGGTGCCTAGGAACGCGAAATGCTCCACCATTATAGATTCGCCTTCCTTGAGATCTATTGTTTTTACCTTTCCAGGTATAACCCCGGCAAGCGCTATAACGCCTTCTTCGCTTTCTGCAGAGCATTCAGTAAGGAATGCAGAAGTGCCGGATGCCTCCATCATCAAGCCCTTCATTAGGCCACCGCCGCCAGCAAGCTTGGAATTCGGCTGTATGCTATCACTTCTGCTTACAACCTTTCCAGCATCAACATAAAATTTCTCGCCAGGCTTTAGTTTCACGTTCACTATTTGCATCGATCCTCCAACGATTTCATACTCCATGTAAACAACCTTTCGATAACTTATAATAATATCACAAGAACCTTTAATAATCACACAGATGCGGCTGCGAGCTCACTCCTTTTTATGTCTTTTATTATGTGGAATATGTCTGCGAAACTGTTTGCTGTGTAGTCCGCGGAGAGTATGGGCTCTTTATATGATATAGTCCTTATGCCCAACAATTTAGCGCCATCTATCTCGTCCTTCTCGTGCCCTATGAATATGGCATTCTCCGGTTCCGCCTTGAAGCTTTCTAATACTGCCTTGTATGCCTCTGGCTCCGGTTTTCTGTGCCCGGTATC
>DAHXOG010000058.1 GCA_027364995.1 Candidatus Mancarchaeum sp. | reverse complement strand
CGATAGGTATATCGCCGCTACCCGCGCCTCACCCAACAGGACATGCCATGACAGGTTGCGGACCTCCACCAGGCGTTAACCTAGCTTCATCCTGGGCGCGCGTAGTTCGCATTGGCTTCGGGTCGTATAAATGTGGCTTTGGCATTTTCATACCATGCGCCTCGAATCTGCGCGCTATCGCTTTCGCTTCGCCTTTCGACTCGCCACACCTATACACTCCCTGGCTCTTGCTTCAAGAAGAATGATAGGACACTGTTCGCCATAGCCTCGCTGATGCCTTTCGACATTTCGCTTCGGCATGGTACATTCCTTTCGTGCCCTACCTGCATGTAACCACCTAGTTTCAGATCTTTTCAATCCCACGCGTGTGGGTTCTTTTCAGCTTTCGCTCGCGCTACTTGTTCACTATCGGTCTATAGCCAATATTTAGGGTTGGGGTTTAATGCCCCCGTATTCACTCCGCATACTCAAGCGGATTTACTCATATGCAGCAAGTCCATTGCACTTAGCCTACGAGGTTGTCACTCTCTATGACCGCGCTTTCCAACGCGTTCGGCTCATGTTCTGGATCAACGCTGCGCCACATCTCCCATCCTTTTGCAAAGCGGGATTCAGCACGCCCTGTGCGGTTTTCGTTCGCATTATTCACCGCATCGCATTAAGCTTTCTTTTCCTGCGGGTACTAAGATATTTCAGTTCCCCGCGTATGCATGCCTTTCGGCACGATTCGGCAATCCCGGGTTCAAAGCCTGACATGCGGCTACCCCGGGCTTATCGCAGCTTGCCACGGCCTTCATCGCTGCTATAGCCAAGCCATCCTCTAGGTGGCGTAAAAAATTTAAGCAAGCTCTTCTCCTCGTTTCAATCGTGAAAACCACGATTACATAAGTGCCACATGCACGAGCATAACGTATAGGTTCTAAGAAAAGTATTTTCACAAAGCGGATGCTTTCAAATACAGGAGCCTACACAAGCTCATGCTGACATAAAAGACACTGCAATAAGTTACTCTATAAAGCTTTAAATACTTTTCTAAGGAGTTGAGATTTTACGCATGACCAATAGAAAATTCAATTCGACGTAGTTATGCTTTTCGTCTTCGAATCCACTTTACACATCCTAATATCTACCCTACAGCCGTTCCGTTTTCAGAGGCAATCCAAACAGAATCTATCATTCAAACATTTATCTCTGACACGCCTATAAAAACCTCATACTATTTTATACTTAAGCATGTCCAATACCTACAGAATTACGTTAGCACGATTATTTACGACCAAAAGCAGCATATGTGGATTGCGAAACATTAGCGCAAAATCTTTAATGCAAGAGGTCTAATAAATGGGTAAGAATAAAAAATACGTCAGTAAACGCAATAAATATAAGGCTGACCACAGATACATAGTTTATTATATTGCCGCATTCGTTTTGCTGCTCTCATCCATCTTAACATTGTACTATCTTTCTTCACCTGGCATATTGATATCCTTTGACGATTCAATTTATGCATATTCTATAATACAGCCTTCAGTGCTGGGCATTATCCCGTGGGGAGTCTCTGCATTTGGATTTGCAATTTTCAGTGCCCCATTCTATTATCTGCTTAACCATTCTCTAGAATCGTTAACAATCGCCTGCCTTGCCGCTTCTTCAATAACCCTTCTCTGCCTGTTTTTGATAGGGTGGAAAATCTACGAAGCACCAATAATGGGGATTTTAGCCGCTGCATTATACGGGCTCAATCCGATAACAGTCACATTCACCATAAGATTCCTTCCTGACCCGTTCATAGCAATGGCTGATGCCATCGGCTTGGTCATAGCATTATTGGCCATAAAACGCAGCAAATATCGGTTATTATTGCTAAGCGGTATAGCTGTTGGGGCCGGGCTGTTCTTCGGCAACCAGGCAATATTCAGTATCTTGGCTTTCTCTGTTTTCGTTTCCATGCTAATTTACGTCGATAAAAAAAAGGCTAACAAGCCTGCGTATAAGCATGTATACCTAAAACCGGCAGCATTCTTGCTTGTTGGATTTTTGATAATGGCGGCTATTTACCTGTCCCAAGAAGCCATAATGTATGGTAATCCTCTATATTCAATAAACGGAGAATCGGCTTATTACGCGCTCAGAAGTTCTCAAAATTTCCCAACGTACATGTATTACTTCTATCTTATGTTTCCCATAAAATATACAAGCGGATTTCCAAACATAGGAAACTCAGGCATACTTCCATATTCCAATATGTCCATACTCGCCCCAATCTTTATTATTGCTCTGCTGTTTGTACTTCCAAAAAAAGATGAAAAATGGCGAAGCAAAATTTTGCCGTATATGCTGTTTGTCGTAGCACTTTATCTGATGTTATCTTTTATGCCTGAAGGATTGGTCTCCGGTAACCTTAAATTAGGCGTACAGGACATAAGCAGGGTATTTATCCCAGGAATACTGTTTATGGCTGTTGGCTCTTCGCTCGTGATAACTAAAATAAGGGGTATAAGGCTGCAATCAGTTATTGCAATCTTTATAATAATAATTTATGTTGGAGTGTCTTTTAGCAGCTACAATGCCATAGCCTCTACTTATCACAACAGCGAAAGCAATCAATGGGCCATAACCCGATCTATAATAAAAAATTTCGGATCCTTAAACATAAAAAATTATACTGTAATTGAAAACTACACCAACCAAGGATACCTGCTATGTATGGGCTTTGTCAATGCCCCATACAACTGCGAAGGGGTTATATTGCCACAGCAAAAAATAAGTTGCAGTTTTTATAATATGATAGTGGTCCATCCCGGTCCCGAACCTGCATACATATGTGGCAAGAGCGGCAAAACTTACGATGCAACATATTATTACAACAGTACATACAACTACAGCGTTTACATAAAAAGGACGGATTAGGTTCTCTACATCTGAATAATTAGGGTATGTTGGCGCAATCAGCTCACGCCCTCCCTGTCCACATTGCCGCATTTTATGCATGTGTACATAACCAATGGAGGTTCGTCTCCGTAAACTACCCCATGATAATACATTATGCATTTATCGTAGCCGCATTTGCTGCACTCATGCTCCATAAGTCCCAATATTTCGGTTTTATTGCCGCATTTATTGCACTTGTAGAATGGTTTTCCATCCTCTTCCACGAACTGCATGTTAGTTCCGCATTTGCTGCATATATTCAAGGTTACCATGTAAAAAATATTATCTGATCAAGAATATTTATCTTTTTCGGCATTAAAAAATCCCATAAGCGTATGTATATGTATTGTGGTTGCGGCATCTCATGACGTTTAATTTTTCTAACCGGCTATTTTGTATTTTTTTGTTAATGCACGTAATATGATATTTCTCGCGTTTCTAACTTTTAGGACTACTACGCTTTCAATAAGAGGACTAGTTAACATAACGCTTCTGGAGCAATATACTTCCATTCCAGAATTTTATTTATTTAAGAAATAAAAAAGAAAAAAAATAGAAAAAGAAAAGGAGTGCTTATTCCAGCAATCCCTCTAATTTCTTGTCTGCCTCGCCCCAATTGACCAGATTCCACCATGCTGTTATGTAGTCCGGCCTCTTGTTCTTGTATTGCAGATAATATGCATGCTCAAACTCGTCGAGTATTAGAACTATCGGCATCTCCGCCAAATGGTTCATGAAGTGGTTCTCAACGGTCATTATGTTCAGGTTGCCGTTCTCCTTGTCGTATGTGAGCACTGCCCATCCTGTGCCTGGGTTTGAGTTCGATGCCTCGGTAAACAGCTTCTTGAACTTGTCATAACTGCCATACTGCTGGTCTATCAGATCCCCGAGCTTGCCTCCAGGCTTTCCGCCTCCTTTGCCCTCGGGTGCCATATCCTTCCAGTAAAGCGTATGCAGCTTGTCTCCGTTTATGTTGAACGTCAGGTTCCTCAATACTCCGTGTATATCGTAGCTTGTTACCTCCTCCTTGATTATTCCGTTAAGCCTGTCAATTAGGTTATTGGCCGTATTAACATATCCCTTATGGTGGGCGTTATAATGCACGTCTACTATATCCTTGCTTATATAAGGCTCCAATCCATCGATCTTGTATGGCAGGGCTGGCAACTCGTATTTCTTAAGTCCTTTTATTCCTTCCACTTTATCACCAATAGGTAATCGTAAACCCTTTTTTTAACCTTTTTGCTTAAATCCTTTTATACTGCTTCAAAAATAATAATTAATGCTTTTACGTATAATATTCTGCGTGGTATAAATTGGGAGTGGAATCTAGATTGAATAAGCTTAAAAGCGACAAAAGCCTGTGGATGTACTCGATGCTTCCGTACCAGATAGCATACGGTCCAATAAGTACAATAATAGCGCTTTTCATATTGGACCTAGGAGGCACGGTAATAGACGTTTCATACGCCATGGCTGTCTTCTACGGCATATCCATACCTGCATCGGTCCTATGGGGTATGGCGGTCGACAGATACGGAAGCCGCAAGCCATTCATATACATCTCAATAGCAAGCTCAGGCATAGTGCTGTTGGCGTTGTCTTTCACGAGCAGCATAATAATAGCCATAGCACTGTTCGGCTTGCTTTCGGCATTCACTGCAGCGCTTGCCACTCCGTTAAGCCTGCTTGTCATGGACACTATAGAGAAAAGGTTTTGGGCAAGCGGTTTTTCAAGACTGCAGATGCTCTCGAGCATAGGAGGCTCCATAGGGCTATTGGCTTCAGCTGTTCTCACTGGATTCCTGCCTTTGCGTATACTCATGCTTCTTCTCATACCGTTTGCCATAATAAGCATACTTATAGCTACATCTGTAACAGAGCCATCAAAGAGCACGGAAAGGAGGGCCATACTGAAAAACAGCGTGCCTTTCAGGTTCCGCATGCTCATGCACCAGCTTATATTCATAAGGATACCTAGCACCAAGTTTGTCAAATCTGTATTCTCAGGCAAGCACAATGCCATGAGCAAGCTATCAATGATATACATGGGCATGTTCGCATTCTACTTCGGAAGCGCCATATTCAATACTGT
>DAHXOG010000057.1 GCA_027364995.1 Candidatus Mancarchaeum sp. | reverse complement strand
GGGCAGGAATCCGGTCGCGAAAATCACTGAGCCAAGCCCGAGCAGGGTGACCAGCATTGCATTCCTTCTTCCTATGCGGTCTCCCACCCTTCCGAAAATAGCGCCGCCTACTGGCCTGAACACGAATGTCGTTGTATATATGCTCCACGCACCGACAATCGCAAGGCCGTAGTTGGACGGGAAAAATATGTCGGCGAGAACGGGCACTAGCAGAAACATCATGCTCAAGTCGAATGAGTCCATGACCCATCCAACCATTGCACCAGGGTAGACCGACCATGGCCTGTTCTTCCTTACAAGTGTATGCCCTGACTGTCCAGCGCGTTCCGCCATTCCAACCTATCCTACTTTACAGCAAACTTTTAAAAATATTACGCTGCACTCGGCATAAGGCCGCCAGGGAAGCACCAGCTGCGCACGGAATCGGCTATGATATCCATTACCTTATTCTGGAGCTCAGCCTTCTTCAGCTGTTCTACATGCAATAGCTTCTCCAGATACTGCATTTATGCACCCAGGCAATCCCACGACTCCAACGACTTTTTTATTCATGCGATCTTCGCCAGCGTGTTGTGCAGCCCTGTGGCGAGCGGGCCGGCCTTCACTTCCTCAAGACTAGCCCACTTATAATCGTCGTGCTCATCGCTCAGCCTTACGTCACCGGCAGCCTTGGCCTTGTACAGCAGCAACACCGCGTGGTAATCGTTGCCTTTTGCTATGATATGTGCCGTATGCGTGCCCAGCAGGGTCGGAGTGCCTAAGATATCCAGCGCGGTCTCTTCAGACACCTCCCTCTTCAATGTATCCAATGGATCCTCGCCCCATTCCATCTTCCCTCCTGGAAGCTGCCATTCGCCCACTCCCCAGGAACTCTTGGCCGACCTTCTTACTAGGAGGAATTTGCCCTCACTGTTTTCCAGCAGCGCATCCACAACCAAGGTTATTTTCTTTTCTTCTGCCATCCCGTCACCTAATATGAAAATTAAGCATTAATCTCCAACATATGCGATCCCGCCTCCTTGATACATGAAATTGAAAGGCTCCTGCCCTATACCAACCATCTAGGAGCACAGCCCATCTATGACTTCTGTGCTAACATCGTGATTCTGTGCGTGTGAAATCCTTAAGCCATTATTTAAAATCAAGGTATGCAACTTTATCAAACGGATCAACAAATAATGAGGATTTTGATTCCAATAGAAAGTCCATCCCTAATATAGATATCGGAGAAGTTATGCTTCTTTTTCCAGAGCGCATATCCTCTGATACCTTCATGCCTTCGATTTGCACTGTAAAAAGAGCATTGCTTGGCGTACGGAAGTTTATTTTGGCTTCACCCAGCATGAAGAGACCAACCTTGTTGCCTCCCATTAAGGTCACAGCATGCTGGTTCAGGTTCTTTGTGTATATCCTCGCTCTTGCCGCCGAAACAGAGTCTATGAAAGTATGCGGGCTACCGGTATCAACTACAAATACTATGGGTATTGGCGTCCGATTTTTAGGCGTTACTGTGCACGAGACAGACATCCGGTCCAAGTCCCTGCTAAATTCAATAGGTATTCTCAAACCATAGCCCCAATATCAGTAAAGAATGCTTATGCCAGCAGCAGGTATGTACCTTATCAGCACAGGGACTTTCTTCTCCGCATTCTTGTCCATGCACTGCTCTACAACCTTAAGGCTCTTTCCGTTTGCCACTACCTTGCCCTTTTCTATTGCGATGAACTCATTCGGATACCTCTTCTGTAAAGCCTTGTAGCTCTCCCTAATCAGTCTATCGTTCTTGTCCATCTGCTTGATCAGCTCCAAATCATCAGTCATGTCAATCAGGTAAATTTGCACATTTTAGCTATTTAAACCTTGCCTCAGCGCTGTTTTGCCAATAAATCTGCCTATAAATCTTTTTTAGCCGCTTCGTTGTTATTTTAGACCTAGTCCTTACGACGTATTCTATAAGCTTGTCTAAACTGCCATCGCGCTTAACCAACTCCTTAAGCGCAAGCCCTATGTATTCGGACGGGCATAGTGCAGGCATGTAAAGTGCGTCTATTATCGCCTTTTCAGGGTCAGCCATAGCAGTGCTGCCGCCAATGGTACGGTAGCCGAATAGCATGGACGGCTTTACCCTTACGAACTTTATGTCATACTCTCCTTCGTCAATTCTTAGATGCAAGTGCCTGCTGATCCTAGAATTGAACACTACAATGGTGCCTGGGAACTGGTTTATGAGACCGTGGTAATGTAGGGCTGTGAGCATTGTGACATAGGAAGGGGCAGCCATGCTGCACGCTATGTCCAATATGGTTGCATTAACTGTTGCGTATATTCCTCTAATTATGTGCCTTATCCTGTTATTTTTTGCCATTCTTTGGAGATACAGCGAGGTATATCTGTTGTCTTTATGGAGTATTGCTGCCGCCTCGCGCAGCGTAAATACATCACGCTTAAGCCTGTTGAGCTCTTTAAGAAATGCATCTCCACGCATGCGACTACGCCTGTAGCACCTGCCTCTGTTATCCCTTATACAAAGTGATACTATTATATATCAATAATGATATCTTATTAAATTAGAAGTATTTAAAGCTTGCTATATGTTCCAATTATATATCAATTTTGATATTTAAAAAAATAAAACGACTGCCTTTTTCTAAAGCTATGGATACATTTGTTCATGCTTTGCAACAAATGCGCTTATAGACACCTTATGCCTTCAGCCCGGCCGCCTATCATATAGATGCAAGATGCCTTGGTTCTCGTCTCCCTGGCGTATTGGTATTTAATCCTTGACGCATATATGCAACTGATCACATGCAGCTTACAGACCCGGTATACGGCAGCTTCGCCGTAAACGAGGGAGTGCTGATAGACCTGATGAACTCCGGGCCCATGGAGAGGACAAAGCGCATATCGCACCAGGGCATACCCAGGGAATTCGACTTCAGGGGCGCGCCCAACCACAGCAGGTACGAGCATTGCGTGGGGGTGATGCTGCTCCTAAGAAGGCTCGGCGCCGGAATAGAGGAGCAGGCTTCTGGGCTGCTCCACGATGTTTCGCACACCGCGTTTTCGCACACTGCCGATATGATACTCGGCAGCTATGCGGAGCAGGGGCTCCAGGACTCGATACACGAGGAATACTTTAGGAGCGGAGAGTTGCCTGAGATATTGGAAAGGCACGGCTACGACCCGAAAAGGGTATCGAACGAGAGGCTCTTCGGCCTTCTCGAGAGGGACATGCCGGACATATGCGCCGACAGGGTGGACTATTCGCTAAGAGGGAGGTACTACCAGGGAAGTACGGAGCCCATAGACATAGCCAGGCACATCATATCCCATAACAGCGAGATGGTGTTCGATTCCGAAAGATACGCGGTAGGCTATGGCAACCTGTACATGCATATGCAGAGGAGCGAATACGGCAACGTGCAGAACATAGCGATAAGGTACGCGTTCGCCTCGGCCATAAAGGCCGCATTCGATGCGGGAGCTGTGACCAGACAGGACATACTGTACGGCACCGACGACGCCGTGGTGGAGAAAGCCGAGCATGCAGGGATAGAGTATGTCAACAAGGTGTTCGATGCGCTCAGGAGGGGCGAATTCGCAGTGGTCAGCAGCGGAAGCGTACGCCTCAAGGCCAAGCCGAGGTATGTCGACCCGAAGTTCATCGACGGCGGCTCGCTCAGGAGGGCGTCTGACGCGGACAGCGGTTTCAAGGGCCTCATAGAAAGGGCAAGGACAGAGGACGGCAACGGGTACATGGTCGGCCTGCGGATAGGAAACAGCATCGCTCTGGGCTAGCCAGCCAGGGCGGCATGGAGAACAGGCAGACCAAGGTGCATGGAAGCGTGGGAGCTGTGGAAGCAATGGAAGAGATACTTGGATCCGCGGCGGCAAATGATGGATGACCGGCCAGGGTGCTGCGCAAACCATTTTGAAGGACACTAAGCGCCACGATATATGAAGAGTCTTTGGGCGGTGTTGCGGCTGGGACGAAGGACATGATGCAATTTCATGTACAATTGGCAACGACAGGGGCTTATCGGTAACTTGCCCGTAAAACGATAATGCTATGGCAGCACAAGCACCAAAGACCGTATTGCAACGTAGTGTCAATGCTGCAGAACTGAAGAAGCTCACTGGCATTGATTCCTACACGAGGAACGACCACAGCAGGGAATCGATCAACGTTGAAATACCCAGAAGCTACGTTGGCAGGTACATAGACCTAGTCGGCAAGTTGATAGGGCCGGAATCTGAGAGCGCAGAAGTTAAGGTGACAAGGCTGAACAAAGGCACTGACATGCTCAGGACATAGTGGTGCGTAGCAACGGACCCTATTTAAGGTTTTAATGCTCCTTCCCAAATGATAATGATGAAAAGAAGCTTTTTAAGCAATTAAACTTAAAAGACTATGAACTATTGATTTAAAAAAAAGTATAATATCAATACACATAGAAATTATATATTTAAGACAGAGGGACACTCGATGAAATTAGCTCTTTTGATTGATGTGCTGGAAGCGCGCGGGGGAGGCGAGAAGCTGGCGTATTTTTTTGCAAAAAGATATGATACCTATATATACTACAAAGTTACTTGAGGATAAGATACTGCCAGAGTTTAAGGACTTTAACATAACAGTACTTAAACCCCTTTCACATTTGCCATTTTTGAAACAGGAATCTCTTTTAAGAACATTTATGCAAATCAAAATGCCACAGTATGATGCCATCTTATCATTAGGAAATGGCTATTTGACATACTCCGCATTTAATAATCACCCATTGGTATTGTATAATTATGGGGTAAGCCCTTCTTTCTCAGGACCGGACGATCTACGTTATTGGCCTAAAGATAAGCTACATTACATCCCAGGGGTATGGCTATGGAGAAGGAGAATTAAAAATGTGAATATGTCGCTAATAAAGAAAAAGGTTGACAGAGTATGTAGTTTATCAACGTTTGATAAAAAGAGATTTTACAAATATTATGGTATTGACTCAGAAGTAATAAATCCACCAGTAGAGACAGATTTGTATAGATATAAAGAACAAAGAGGATATTACCTTCTTGTCGACAGG
>DAHXOG010000056.1 GCA_027364995.1 Candidatus Mancarchaeum sp. | reverse complement strand
TTAAAGCTTACTATTATTTCAATTATATATCAATTTTGATATTTTAAAGAATTAAATAGAAGATTGTACTAATGAAAGGCTCCCATAAGCACATTCTGTTTCGTCTTTTGACGATATACACTTCTCATATAAGAATATAAAGCCATGAAATATTGAAAGTTCAAAGGTTGATTCGTTGGAGAAGCAATACCAAAAATACATAAAGAAAAACAGCCCTGGATGCGACGCGCTTGATTGCACAAGGGACATATCTATGGTAATAATAAAGCCGGAGCCATTGGAGGATGGCCGCGCGCAAGGCATAATGGAAATGCTTGAAAGTCATTGCAAGTCCAATAACCTGGCCATAATAGCCGCAAAGGAATTCGTATTGAGCGAGACCGACATAACATCGCATTACCTGGCGTATGAGGGCAAGTTCGAGACCATGGGAAAAAGGATCATAAATTACATAAACGAATCCGGCCCGGAGAAGAGGGCATTGGCCGAGAGCATGGGTCTGACGTCGCTGCCATATGAAAGGCTTGGAAGGATGGTAATGGAGATAGAGCTTAAGCATCTTGTCGGAAAGAAAGAATTGGCGTTATTCATAGTGGGCAGCAATGCATTATCGAAGATCAGCGGAATCAGAGGGGATTCGGACCCAATCTCCGCAGGGAAGGATACGATAAGGGGAAGGTTTTCCTCAGGCATGGGCATTGTGGATATGATGATTGAAGGAAGGCCATTGGACAAATTGGTGCATGTGCCGGAGACATATGAAGAGCTTTACAACGATATCACGCAAATGTTTGGAATAGAGCCGAAGGATATATTAAAACCCTTAAAGGATATCGGCGCAAGGGAGGAAACGGCTCTTATACATAACCTATTGCGGAATGAAAGCATAAACGATAATATAAACAATGCGTAACCGTGTGTCTATGGAAGGCTTGAAAGGATATATAGAGATGGTCACAGGCTCAAGGGTAAAGCGCGTTTTCAATGAGGAAGAAGGAAAGCTCAAGGTCACCAGGAAAACCGCATTGCCATTGCCTTATCCGTTCAATTACGGCTTCATAAACGGAACATTGAGCGAGGATGGAGACCCATTGGATGTTTTTGTGATAGGCAGCAACATAAAGCTTGGAGATACTATTGACATAGAGCCAATAGGGTTGCTCTACGTGGAGGACGACAAGGGCATAGACAACAAGATAATAGCCATAGATGCAAGCGACGAAGCCTTCAGCCACATCAGGGACATAAAGGACATAGGAAAGCAAAAGATGAAGGAGCTTAAGCACCTGCTGGAGCACAACAAGGATGGCATGGAGAACAGGTGGACAAAGGTCCACAAGGCCGGCGGCAAGGCCAACGCCATCAAGATAATAGACAAGGCAATCAAGGCCTACAACGACAACGCTTAAACGCTCCATAGCCTGCCATTTAAATAAAAGCCCACATAGCTCTTTACTAAGCCCGACTTTTCCTATGCTTATTGAAAATGCAACAAGGCGTTTGACATACTTTTATATCCAGTATTTCTTCGCAATAACTCATGTATCTACAGGAACTTTAAGTATTTCATTTATTCTGGGCGCCATATCTATTGCAACTTCATTTTTGCGGAATATTTGCAAGGATTCATCATAGAAAGAGATAAACCTGCCTTATAGAACTTTACATAGGTAGGGCTTTCGCCCTACCCAAATCATAATAATACGTAGTAGACATACCCATGGAATAGCGCATGTCGTAATATAATAACAACAAGTAAAATATTAAAACCTATCTTGGCATTCTACGAATTTATTCGTCAGAGGATGCCACAGCATTTACAGTTAGTTTTATGCCAATGCCCTTCAAGAACCTCTGTCTGAATACAAGTGGATAGACCTTTAGGTAATCCGCTAGCACCTTTCTGTCGATTCTCTTCATGATTGCTGCCATGACCTCATTGCTGAACCTTTCGTGGAAATACACCGAATCAATGAGCGTCTTCTCTATACTAGCCATTGGTATGTGCATGCCGCTGTATTCTACCATTGAGTAGCCGAACATGTACTTGCGCGAGAGCTGCCTTACCTTTGCGTTTCTGCCCAGGAGCGTTATCTCACGCTTTCTGACGCGCTTTGAGGTTATTATGCTTATAGGAGTCACGTAGTTCCAAAGACCATAGTGCGTCAGCGCGGTTTCCATGCCATAGTAGAACGGCGACCATGCGAAGCCTGTCAGCATGGGATCATCATGTAATGTGTATGTGCCTCTGCCTATTCGGAAGACTTTGCCGCCTTTGATAATGTTGTGCATGAATAGCCTGCAGTAATCATCCGATGCGCCGTGCTTCTTCAGGAAGAGCCTGGCGTCCCTCATCGTGAATGTGGGAAAAGTATCGAAGTACTTTACAAATTCCCCATACTTCACATCAGCCACCTCCTTATGAATTCAGTCATCTGTTGGTATGTGGGTACAACACCCGCATATATGACTGACCTGAACTCCGAATAGCTCTGTACTCCCTCATCCGGAGCCGGAACCTTGGCAATGAAATCAGCAAGCCCCTCGTGAACCGTGTAACGCTCCTTCACGCTGTTGAGCAGCACAGTTATGTCATAAAGGTCTTTGTATGCGCGCCTTCCATCGTAAGCTGCAATCTTTTCTAGCACCATGTCCTCGGCAGAGAGCGCCAGTATGTTTACCTTGGACCCGTCCACGCGCTCGTATGGCACAAGCACGGCATTCTTCTCAACGTTACGTTGCTCTATGCTTATCTCAGTGCCGTTCTTCCTGACATGCATGGATGTGACGCCTTTTTCCCTAAACTTTGCGGCCTCTATGCCGAGTTTCTGTGCACCGCGAATGAACCTCTCCTGGACGCCAGCATCCCATATGTATGCGCCAATATCTGTGGAGAACCTTTTTCCGCCATAGCATCTCCATACAGCTGTGCCTCCGTGCAGCGCCATTCGATCAGTTATGCCCGTTAGAAGATCCATAACCGAATCCTCAAGCTTCGCAGTCTCGAGCTCGGAACGGCGTTTCAGCAGGCTGCCTATGGGCAAATCCATTATACCACTTAATTATATAATTATATAACTAAATGGTATTTATATCTTTCGATATCCCTCATTTAGAATGCCAAGACTGCTTTCTCAGTGCTGTACGTGTATTATCTTTAAGTGATCTTTAAGTATCTTTAAGCATGAATAAATTAATAATATAAAATAACATAAATCGACAGAGGCTCAAGTGCATGGATCACCTGTAATAATATATAAAAATGGCCTCTGGCTCTAACGTCAAACGCGTCAATGCTTTTCCTCTTGGTTATTGAGGTCCACCTGCTCCTGCACTGTGTTTTGCCCTTCGACTTCCTTGCTCATTGCGTTGGCTGTAGCGTTAAAATGCCTTCCCAAATGCTCGGTCTTATCCCATGCCGTAGATCCGTCTATGTACTCAAGCTTCATGGCCCGCAGGTCCGCAACCCATTGCATTACCCAATACGCTGGCGTGGTCACGGCAGTTATGACGGCCTTCGTGCGCCTGTATTTTATGGTTTCCTTCTCACGTGCCGTAGCGTCAAGGTAGCCTACCCCGTTCATTGCGGCGTATATTGCAACCATGCCTAAGTTTAAATCAGCCAATATCTTTACCGGCTCTATAAGCGCGTTAGTGAGATAAGCATACACTGTAATCGCTATTCCCGTGATGTTTATGACAGCGATATGCGGCTGAACCGTGGCCATAAACGTGTGTACCTTCTTTGAAACACCCTCAGGCGGATCCCTCAGGTTTTTCCTCATTGCCTGTATCTTGCCCTGCTGCCACCTGGTCCTCTGCCTAAGCCATGCCTTGGTAGTCACAGGTGACTCCTCGTTTGTGATGGAGCTGATCATCGTAACCCTATTCTTGTCGCCGCTGCCCCTTATCAGCTTCTGATTCTCGAGCTCCCGCTTGCTATTGTAGCTGCCTAGCGCCCCGCTAAGCGATGTGCCAGAGTAGTCTGCGGCATGCTGCTTGTAGAATTCCGCGGTGTAGATATCGCTCTTGAAAGGCATGCCCTGTAATTGCTGTTCGCCCAGCCTCTTTGTCTTGTAACTGGAACTGGCGTACCCTGCACCGCTGTTGAAGAAGCGCAGACCTAGATCGAAGTCCTCAGTTAGGCTCTTTGAGTCCCAGCCTCCCAGCTTCTGAAGCACATCCTTCTTGAAGAAGTTGGTTGTGCCTCCGAACGGCATCGGGTATTTGGCTGCCAGCAGCGCATGGAGGTAGTAGTTGTACCAGTAGCCGTACTCCGCCCTTTGCATCATGTTCTTCCAGCCGTCTCCCTCATTGGTCATGTCGAGCACTCCCTGCACGGCGTCATAATGTCTCTCCTGTATCATGTATGCGGATTCCAGCAGCATGCGCTTGTCCACTATGTCCTCTGCGTCTACTACACCTACTATGCTGCCCGAGGCTCTCGCCAGGCCGTAGTTCAGCGCCCTGGGCTTGCCCTTGCCGGCAATTTCTTCTTCAATGATAAGCATCTTAACGTTCTCGAACCTCTTGGTGAGCTTCTCGGCGACCTCTTGTGTGGCGTAGTCGCCCTTCTCCAGCAGTACCAGCACCTCGAACGATCCTTTTGGGTAGTCCGAGCGCTCCAGTGCCTCTACTGATTCCTGCAGCACTCCATTCTCCTTGTACGCCGGCAGAAGCACCGATGCCTTGGGAAGCCTGCCAATGTTACTGTTCTTAAACTCCTGCAATTCTTCATCAGTAGCAACAGCAGCGCTGCCTTTGCTATCCCTGCGCCTGAGCAGGGTGGATGCGTTATAAGCATTAATGCCAATCCAGACGGAGTTATAAATTGCGGCTATGTCGTCTATTGAGGTTATCATGTTTCATGCCTTCGGATTGCGCCAATGCAACACCTACTCTAAAACACCCTCTGGTGGAATCAACCAAATATATATATGTGTATGTCCTTATGATGCGCCCTGCCAACCAAATATAAACTTCTCCGAAAAGCAGCATTTCATATGCATGCATTGATGTCGGTGGAAAACCACTTGTTAACGCACAACAAGGTCATTGTTCCCCCCATATCTTTAACATCCTTCTGTTCTGGAAGAATGTCGATAACTGGATCAGGCGTGGAGGAATCAAACTCCGAACTGTTTGCCTTAACAAGATTCAAAACATCTCTGGCATATTC
>DAHXOG010000055.1 GCA_027364995.1 Candidatus Mancarchaeum sp. | reverse complement strand
CCTGGATTCCTTAGGGTCGGGCTTAGCGCGACTGTTGGAAATACTGATTTGATATCGGGATTCTTAGTGGGGCAAAGGCAATGCAAGCTTGTAAATTCAAATGAGACAAAGGACACAAACCTAAGCGTGCTAATGCCTCAGGAGCCAAAAAGCGAATACAAAGACATAATGGAAAGATTCGGGCTAGACAAGCCTTCCATAGCAAGGCTCGAAGCGATATCCGAGGAGGTAAGATCAGGGATATCAACACTTATTTTCGCAAATACGCGCCAAATAGTAGAAGCGCTCGGCAATAGATTAATCTATATGCAAAAAAACAAACCGTTCGGAGGAATAGGCGTTCACCATAGCTCAATAGAAAAATCGGAAAGGATTGCCATGGAGCAGGAATTCAAAAACGGCGAGATAAAGGGACTTCTCGCTACGAGCTCATTGGAGCTCGGGATTGACATAGGGCGTATAAATAAGGTAATACAATACGGTTCGCCAAGGCAGGCGCTCAGGCTAATACAGCGGGTTGGCAGAAGCGGGCATACGGCATTGGGAAAGCCTATAGGAAAGATAATAACCACGGGCATAATGGACGCCATAGAGTCAACGGCTGTAGCCATAAACTCCAAGGAGGGCAATCTCGAGGTATATAAATGCCAATACAATGCCCTGGACGTATTGGCGAACCAGATATGTGGCATAGCTTTGGACAAGGGCACGATTAAAATAGAAGGGCTTTTCTCAATAATAAGGCGCTCGAAGGTCTATGGCTCATTCGAAATGGATAAGCTAAAGGCCCTTTTAACGTTTATGAATTCGCAAAGGCTGATAGGTTTCGACGGAGAAAACATAAGCGCAGGGAAGGCTACGCGCATGTACTACTACGAGCATCTCAGCCTTATACAGGACACAAAGCGCTATGTGGTGCGCAATATAGCTACCAACAAGATAGTTTCAAGCCTTGACGAGAAGTTTGTGGCTAGCAGGCTCGAGGAAGGCACGATCTTCATAACAAAAGGCCTTCCATGGAAGGTGGTGAGCATAGAGGATGACATGATATATGCAGAGCCGTCCACCGATGTGGAGGGCGCAGTGCCTGATTGGTCTGGAGAGGATATCCCTGTAAGCATTGAAGTCGCAAGAAAGGTATCTGAAATAATCTCGGACTCACACACCATACAAAGCTACAGAATAAACGATTCAATATCATTGGAGAGGATAACTGGATTTTCGCGTGAATGCTCAGACTATTCAATGGCAAAAAAAAGTTTCGTCATAGAAAAGCACATGGATTATGTTGCAATATACACATATCTCGGCACTCTTGGTAACGAAGCGCTTTCAAGGATTATGGGCCATTTGCTTAGCGAAAGGCTGGGCAAAAGCGTTAACATAAGGTCATCGCCATATCTTATCTTCATAGAGCTGAGCCAGAAGGCCAACATCGAAGAGCTCCTGCACTCGATAAACCCCGAAGCCATAAACGACATAATAAACGAACTACTAGAGAAATCGGAGATTTTCGCATACCATTTCGTTTATGTGGCAAAAATGTTCGGCATAATAGACAAGGAGGCCAAGGTTTCAAGGTCATTGACCAAGCGCCTAATATCGGTTTTCAGAAACACCCCAGTATACGATGAAGCCAAAAGGGAATTAATGGAAAACTATTTCGACATAGAGAATCTCTCGGAGTTTTTAAGGGCATTGCACAGGTCAGAGATAAAGCCAAGAATTTTCGAAGTGGATAACATAAGCAAGATGACAAGGGCGATAATGGACTCGGCATACTATACAAAGGAGCTCATAATGCCGCTTACCCCAAGCAACGAGCTTTTGAATTCCTTCGTTGAATATACTGCATCCAAGAGCATAAAGCTTATCTGCACATATTGCGGATTCTATTTCACTGACAAGATATCGGAGCTTCAGAAAAAGGAAAAGCTGCTATGCCCGAATTGCTCCAGCCCAATGCTGGCAACTTACAATGAGGAGCTGAAGGAGCTTATAGATAAACGCAAAAAAGGAAAAGCCACTGATTATAAATATAAAAAGGTGTTTAAAGAAGCCATGGTGGAAGCAGGCTTATTGTCCTCATATGGCTGGAAGGCCGCAGCAGCGCTTGCAACATACGGCGTCGGGCCGCGGGCTGCCGCAAGGGCGCTGATGATGCTAAGAAGGGAAGACAGGCTTTTCTACATAGACCTTATAGATGCTCAGAAGCAATTCATAAAGAACAAGAAATACTGGTCAATATAAAAGTGGTTTTATGCTCTATCTGATAGGCACTGGATTAGGAGATTACGACATCACAAAGGAAGCGGAAAAGGCATTATCGTTATGCGACGCAATAATGGTTGATGGATACACTGCTGCCATCTCGGATAAGAAATTGGAATACATGCGCAGCATATCCGATAAAAGCATAAGGATTTTGGGAAGGACTGCACTTGAGGAAGATATAAGCAAAACAATATCCGAAGCAAAATCCAAAAACTTGGCAATACTAGTCAATGGTGATCCGCTTATAGCAACAACACACAAAACGATACTTATAGAAGCGCGTAAAAACAATATAGATTTCAAGGTATTGCATTCTACATCCGTATTGTCGGTATCGATGGCAGAGAGCGGGCTTGATTTTTACAGGTTTGGCCCAATATGCACAATACCAAGATGGTCCGAGCATTATAAGCCGGTTTCGTTCTATGAAACAGTATTAAATAATATTAAAAACAATCAGCACAGTATAATGCTGCTTGACTATGATAACGAAAAGCGCGAATCCATAAGGCTTGAGGAGGCATTAACGATCATGAGAAATGCCGAATCACATTACGGTAACGGGATAATGGCAGACAATTCATATGTGGAATTGCTTTGTGATTTAGGCACGGAAAAGCAGAAGATAAAATATTGCAAGCTCAATGAAATAGATAAAAGCATTAATTACACTATGGCAACGCTTATATTGCCCGCAAAACTCAGCGATATAGAGAATGAATACCTAAAAATGTACGAAACAACGGTGTGACCTTGACCTTAGAAATAATCTACGATGTTCAAAAAAAGGCGTTAATATCCAGAGACCAGTCTACAATAGATACGCTAAGGTCGGGGAGCATAGGCACATTATCTGATGGCATTCTAAAGCTGGAACCTGAAGAGGCGCTTTATATATTGGACGTTAGAAAGGCGATATGCAAATCATCTTCCGACGATTCAATAATATCTTTTAACAAGCTTGCGTCCTTCTTTTCAAAGAATAAAAAATTCCTGGCACGATATTCCACATATAAAGACTGGCGCGACAGAGGGCTGATGATACGCAACCCTAACGAGGACCACGTCGCCAACAAAAGCGCACAAATCCAAATCAAAAAATACCCATCTTCCACTATAAATTTATCAAAATACCACATGGAAGGCGTATTTTTCGAGGACGACCTTACCTCTGTAGTGGATGATCAGAAAAAAGGTCTGGAGATATACGAGCAATACTGGCTAGGGCAATACGGCACATATAAATTGAGCAATCACGGCACGTTAAATAAGTTCGATCTTTACGAAACAATATTCCTTATGGAGGAAGGTGCCCTAAAAATAGAGGGATATAACCATAAGGACATACTTAAAATCGCCTTGAAAGTCAGGCCAGACGCGCAGAAGCTGTACGATGTATATAAAGACTGGCGCTCCAAGGGCTATGTGATAAAATCCGGTTTCAAATTCGGTACGCATTTCAGGATATATTTTCCTGGGGCTAGGCCAATAAGGGACGACCCATCATGGGTGCATTCAAAACACGTACTCCATGTTTTCCCAAGGGACTCCAAACTGCTCACCTCAGAATGGGCAAGGGTCATACGTGTAGCCCATTCCGTAAAAAAGACATTCATACTGGGAATTCCCGGCAAGACAAGACAAAAGAAAATAGGTGTGGATTTTGTCCTATACCATAGAAAGCGCGACGGCATAGAGATACCAGGAAAGGACGCACCGCATTTCGGCATGCTGTCGCTTGGAGAAAACGAATATATAGGCGGAAGCGAATTGTCTGCCATAATAAACGAGGCCAACAATAACCATATGGAATTGATAATAGCCATAGCCGATAGGGAAACCGCAGTGACGTATTACCGCGTAAAAAAGATCGAATTGCCAAAAAGCGAATACGAATACTACGAGATAGACTGGATGCAACCATGATACAAAAGCTGTTTATATATTTCAGGTAAATAGTTTTTTGTGATTTGACGACCACATTCAACAAACATGCAGTACAAATAAAGATTGACAAGGCAGAGGCCATAACTCTGTACAAAGACGGCAATGAAATAAAATCGATATTGCGCAAGACGTATATGGACGAAGCAAAGGTCCCAATATACTCTAATTTTTCGTTATCGGAAGAGATAAGCTTCGGCTTCTCCTCTGATGGCCACATGCAAAATAAGATATTCAATGTAGAGGTAGTAACCCAACACAAAAACATACCCATAGGAGCATTTTTGATAAGGAATCCATCATCGCTGTTGGAACTGATAGACATAAAAAAGAATGGAAACGAGTTATTTTACTCGCTTAAGGATCCAAATCGTGTAAATGAAGACCTATTATTCATACCCAGCGAGATAATATTAACGAGCAATACCGGTAAATACAGATTAGATTCACCGTCAATAAGTAACATATTTCCCGTTATAGCAAAGGAGAACGCTTTGCTGCGGTACTGATAAGCTTTATAACGGGCCCAGAGGGATTTGGACCCTCGACCTACTGGTTAAGAGCCAGCCGCTCTACCAAACTGAGCTATGGGCCCGCAAATATAGTAAGCTTATTTTCTATTTAACATTATAAAGCTTTTTCTATGGCAGCGTGAAGCTTTTTGGAGTTTCTAGGGTCGCATGCCACAACTATTACCTTGCGTTTCTCAAGAACACTTGATAATATCTTGAACATTTCTGACTTCTCGGCCAGATTTCCTAGCTCCTTCTCGGATTTAGACAAGAGCTTAACCCTCTCGTCATTGCCCTTAAATCCATGGACCTCAGCTATATACTCCGTATTATCCAGTCCAGCCTTTTGTGCTATATCATCAAGCTCCTTGGCTTTAATTTCTGAAGTAAAATTCGGCTCAAAATACGCTTGTTTGAAAAGCTGCCTTCCAAGCACCCTGCGCAACAGGCCTTTATCGCTTCCAGAGTCCATAATGGCATGCACTGCTTCATCATCATTCATGGAAACAAATTCCTTTGGGTCGATATTTCCGCCTTCCAGCCCCAAAGCCAAGGATTTCCT
>DAHXOG010000054.1 GCA_027364995.1 Candidatus Mancarchaeum sp. | reverse complement strand
ACAAGGAAATGATTTCAAAAGGCACGCAGAAGGGCATCATTGAAAATATAATGACAAGGAAGGGCTTCTACGATATAATAGGCTATGACGATTACGAGGCTGAGGATGCGGAAATGCTGAAATACAAATGAAAATTACAAATTGGTGGTCACATGGAAACGAAATCTATACGCGTTGCAAAGGGCTTGGAAAGGGTAATAGTCGACGATACAGCAATATCGTCTACCGACAGCAAAGGGAATTTGGTATATAGAGGCTATAAGGCAACAGAGCTCGCTGAAAAGAAAAGCTTCGAGGAGGTAGCATACCTTATTGCATACGGCAAGCTTCCTAAAAAGGCCGAGCTGCATGAGTTCTCGTCGCAATTGATTAAGCTTTCAAGGCTGGATAATTCTACTATAAGGCTTTTGAAATCCATAAGCGGCAATGCGCCAAAGCTTGACATGCTAAGGACAGTCATATCCGGAATGCCATTGGAGGGCAATGACGAGCATAAGGCATTGCAAATGGCTGCAAGGATGCCGGCGCTGATAGCGTACAATGTCAAAGCAATTAAGCCAATGAAAAGCAAGAACGCCAACTATGCCGAGAGGTTCTATAATGCAATTACTGGCATCGAGGATAAAAATCTGGCCAAATATTTCGAAAAGCTATTGATATTATACACGGAACATGAATTCAATGCTTCTACATTTGCGTTAATGGTAACCGCATCTACGCTTGCCGGCCCGCAGGCAGCGTTCACATCGGCATTGGCAACGCTAAAGGGTCCATTGCATGGCGGGGCTAATTCAGAAGTGCTGAAATACCTGCTAAAATTCAAATCCAAGGAAGACGCAATAAGGTTCGTGGATAAAAAGCTAAAGGCGAAGGAGAAGATAATGGGATTCGGGCACAGGGTCTACAAGATTAAGGATCCACGAGCACAATTCGTAAAGCTCCAGCTGAGAACGCTCTCAAAGGAGAAGGGCATGTATGCATTAGTCGAGTACGCAGAAGCTATCGAAGAAGAGATGTGGAATCTAAAAAGGATACCAGCCAACGTCGATTTTTATGCAGCCATATACATGTATCTGCTTGGCATAGACGAGAAATTCTACCTTCCAATATTCGCAGCAGCAAGAAGCTTCGGCTGGATAGCGCATTATAAAGAACAAGTAGCATCCAACAAGCTAATACGCCCTGACTCTAACTACATAGGCCCAAAAGGCCTCAAGCTGTAATTGCTACATTAGCAAGGCTCTAAGTCGCAGTATTAAGGATTGCAACAATAAGTGGGCCCGTGGAGAATCGAACTCCATGTCTTTCCCGTGTGAGGGGAACGTCTTACCAATCGACTACGGGCCCGACTAAACGCGTATAAGATTATGTTAAACAGTTTAAATTATTTACCTATAAAACGTTTCAAAATATGCCAGCATTAAACCAGAAATTTAATCTTTCTGTAATTTAATGGCTACCTGGCCAAAGTACTTTTCACAGCTCTTTTGCCTGAAATATCTCTATTCCACTCCTAAAATGCATCCTATACTCGATTATTTTTACGGATTTACAAACTAGGATTCCTCTATAAACCTTGGCCCTTTCCCGATACCAGTTTTCCTTATCTCCTTTATGCTGGCAACCTGTGAGAGCATCTCCATAACCTTATCTGCATCGCCTTTTCGGGTTATTATGTTGGCATTAGCCCCTGCGTCGAATGTATAAGCTGCAACAGGTTTGCCCTCGCTCTCATTTAGCTCAGCTATCTTGTACATTATCTCTTTCGATGTATCGTTCAGATACATCAGGGACGGGTATGTGTCGAGCATTACAGCGTGCAGATTGCTACTATCCTTCATTGTAATCTCTGCCAATGTGCCAAAATCCTTTTTGAGTATGGCATCTTCAAGCTTAACGCACATATTTTCTGCCCACTCCGGGCGTGCCTTGTATAAGAGGCTACTCTTTACCGTTTGTCTCATGCCTGCCCTGGAAGAAACCTTTTTCTTACTGTCAGATACTACAGCTACAATATCGACAAGCTCCGGCCAATGCTCATGGCCTGCTATCTGCCTTGCATATGAATCTGTGCCATCAGCCTTTTGTCCTCTTTCCCATTTAACGAATCCGCCAAAAAGGCTTCTGCATGCGCTACCGCTCCCTACCTTTGCTATAATGGAAAGCTCCCTGCTGTCAAGCTTAAGGTCTAGCGCTTTAGTAGAGGCTAAAACCATTGCGGCTATGCCGCTTGCGCTTGATGCCAGCCCAGCAGAAGTTGGGAACGAGTTCTCAGAAGAGATCAAAACCTTTGCATTTGTGCCGGCTATCGAACGTATTTTGTTGATCACTGCAAACCTTTCCATAGTCTCTTTATCTGATAAGTCCTGAAGTTTTCCATTTATATAAAACTGGTCCTTATCCTGCTTGCTGTCAAAGATAACCTTAGTTTTTGTAGTTAATTCATCACCAAGCGTCATGCTAATGGAGCTATTGTTAGGAAGCATTAGCCTCTCATCACGATTGCCCCAGTACTTTATCAACGCTATGTTTGGCGAAGTTATCGCCGTTGCTTTTCCATACATATAATCACCTAAATATCAACTCAATAATCTTGTTATTACGATCTTGCCTGATAACTATCCGTATTGAACCTGTTTGCGCTTATGCTGGCTGTTATAATGTATGCTCGTGTTTATGATCTTATAATTCCTTTCATTGATCCTGTTATAAAACTCATTGCTTATCTTTTCACCAGGTACGGCTACCACTATGCCTCCACCTCCTCCTCCGCTGAGCTTTGCCCCCAACATGCCGGTTTCTCTTGATATATCAACTGCATCATCTATGCTTTCGCTTGATACCCCAAGCTCCTTTAACAGTTCCTGATCTTTGTACATGTATCTGCCAATGGCTTTTGCATCATTATTCATCAACGCATCTATTCCTAAGCCTACGCATTCATCTATCTGATCGCAGAGGCTTTGCGCATATTCCTTATTCGTCTTAAAGAGGTTTGTTACATTACCAACGGTTTCGCTTGTTGGCTTCTTAGGCCCGGTATCTATAAGCATTAATCTTAACTCGCTTTTTATTTTGAGAGGGACAAAGTCTTCCTTTGTTACCTTTACGATTCCTCCATAATATGCCGGCGGCACGTCCACCCTGCCTGCGTTATCATTCTCGTGCACTACCCTATCCCCGTCCCTGGCTATATCTATTACCGCTTCATCAGGCAATGCTATTCCTGCATTGTGCAGTATCACTTTTGTAAAAGCAGTGGAGCATGCTGCGCTCGATGCCAAGCCTTTCTGCCTTGGGATTTCGGAGCTTATGCTGATATCATAGCCTATTAAGCTTGCCATAAATTCGGATTGAAGCCGTGCAGCTATCGTTATATATGGCAAAAGGTTCGCATCAAACATTGCGAGCCTCTTCTTATAAGCCAGTATAGACTCGCGCGAGGCGTATTCCTTGTATATATCGTCAAGCATCTCCTTGCTCAATGAAGCACTCATGCCATCAAGGTTGCTTAAGCGTATAACAAGCTCATTGCCATTATTCGGCTCTATCTTTGCAGTAGCGAATACCGATACTGCGGCAGAAAGCCCCCTGCTGCCGTGCACTACTGCATGCTCTCCAAATAGCTTTACCACACCCGGGGCTTTTTCTTCCATAATTAACCCTACCTATCTCGTTGTTTAAGAGATTAAGCACGGAAATATAAATACCATCCAACATATTCGTCTAATGACGATTTAATACAAAGGAAGTGAAAATAATTTCAATTATGTTTGCAAAGGTAGAGGTTTCAAGATAATACGATAAGCTATCTCAGACGCCACTGAAAATTATACCTCTAAAACGCTTCTTCTTGATGTGGTAAAGTTAAGGCAGAACATCCTTAATATCGCAGAAACTAATCTGCGTAAGTGCATTCTGAATGTGCTTTCTTATATCTTTCTGGTTCTGTATCAATGATGGAACCGAATTATGTACTGTCAAATCCCTTCTGTTTGGCTTTGGTATCTGAATTTGGTTAAATAATCCAAATATATATAAATATTTACGACTAAAGTATATATGATTAATTAAAATTAATTAATGATATTAATGCCTAACCCTTATGATCCGCAAGGCCCGGCAAGACCGGAATACTTCGGTGGCAGAAAAATTGTTTTGGAGAAAGTTGCCGAAAGAATAGCAATAGCTAGGCAGCACAAGAAATCGGGCGGAATCTTAATATATGGCCATAGAGGCGTAGGTAAGACTTCGTTAATTGACAAAATCATAAGCGAGTTTTCAGGAACCGAAGATGCGCCATCAGACATATTGATTATAAATCGCAGACTTGCACGTACAACAAATGATCAGGAATTATATCATATGCTAAATGAAGAATTACGCCAGCAGATTGCAAATAGAAAAAACCTCCTAGATAGAATACGTGCAGCAACAAAAAACGTAAATAGCGTTGCCGCATTCGATCTGAGTATTGGCTTTTCACAACCAAACGAAGAAAAAACACCATATAACCAGTGGCGAGAGCTAGTCGGGGCATTGAGAAATGTTGGTCTGATATTGATTGCAATAGATGATGCAGATTTTCTAGCCCGCGAAGCCATAGGTGAACTTAAGACCATTGTAGAGGAGTTGTCCAGTACTCCAATTCTTTTAATAATAAGTGGATTTGTAGGATTTGAAGAGAAATTAGTGGATGACTATTCCCCTGTAGCAAGAATATTTTCTGGCGCAGATTTTAACATAGGTAAATTCTCATTAGATGAGATTAAAGAGGTCCTATTAAAGCCACTAGCAAACGAAAAAACAAATTGGACGGATGATGCAATAGTGGCCGTGCAAAAATATACAAGCGGTTATCCTTACTTAGTACAATGCATTGCGTCTGCTAGCTACATAGAAAATGGGACGATAGATGAAAAAAGAGTTAAAGATAGTATAAACGTCGCTGTGGCGATAGGTAAAAGTTGGCTTGAGCATGAGATTTCGGAAGCATCCGACCAAGATGTTATCTCCTTTGCAAGAATTGCAAGCTTAGATAAAGATATAGTCCAAAGCACAGAGATAAGCAAGATAGGTGTATCTCCACCATACATCGGTAGACTTGTGAAGCTTGGCATACTAAAGAAGGTTAGACATGGACGATATTCATTAGAAAAATCGCCTATGATTGCAATTTTTGAGCTTTTGAAAAGGGGCTTGTCTTTAAACTCTTAATTCAAAGCTATACGCTACCAATTATTTGACATAAGATTATGAAATGCATGGATTAATATCACAGCCGTAAGCCCTTCTTAGCCCAGTCAATAAAAAGTTCAAGAAAGATTTGGTAGGTTACAAAATCCCTTATTTATATAAAATTTTAATAATGAAAGAAGATCATTAGCGAATAAGATAAATAT
>DAHXOG010000053.1 GCA_027364995.1 Candidatus Mancarchaeum sp. | reverse complement strand
CCGATTTTTGCTCAGCCTCTACGGATTTTATGTAGCCGTTGGATTCAAGCCATTCAAGTGCAGGGTATATCGCTGCAGGGCCTGGCCTCCACATCCCGTCCGTCCTTTCGAATATCTGCTCCATCATCTCAAAGCCATGCATGGGCCTGCCAGAAAGCAGCTTGAGTATTAGGGGCTTAAGCAGGCCCTTCGGTATTATGTCTATCCTGAATGGGCCGCACCTGCAATATCCCTCTGGCATTTCATTCATCTTCTTACTTTGATTCTGAGCTTCCGCTCTCTATTTCTTTTATGCGCTTTTCTATGTAGTTAGCCTGCGCTTCAAGGTCTTCCTTGTACAGCTTGAGCTTTCTTATGAGATTCTCCTTATGCAGCGGACCTAGGGCTTCAACGTCAAAGTCCATTTCTTCGTATGCACGTCCCATTCCATGCATTTGTCCTTTTCCTCCACAACCGCATCCTCCGTTTCCGCGACCACGACTGTGACCCCTCATGTTATAAAATCCGTCTTCATTCTCTTTGTCTTCGTACATTTCTTGTTTCATATATATCACTACTGATATAATCAGTGATATAAATATTTATATGTTTCGGTTATGTGGTTTTTATCATTATTTATGCTTACGCTGGGCCTATTTGGTTTATGTGTGAGCTTATGATAGCCACGTACGGGTTATTTTGCCCTGCTCAGCTGCCGCTTGTATTTCTTTATCAGGTCTATGGCCTGGTCTATCGACAGCTTTACATCTGCCTCAGTGCTTGCGCCAGTGCATATTATCTTTCCGTTCTTGAAAAGCAGCAATGCGGACTTTGGCTCGTGTATTTTCAGTATCGCTCCCGGGAATTGCTCCGGCTCGTAGTCTACGTCGTATGATAGCCTTGCAAGCCCATATAAATCCAATTCTATCTTCAGGTCTGCACTAGCAACCATGTTTACTACCCTATATGTAGGATGCAACACTACATGCTTTAGGGATGCTGAATCGCGGGATGATGATTTTGCCATTAAAACACCTAGAAGATTTTTAAGCCTTAAGGCATAAATATATATGCAATTAATAGTTTTTGCAAAATAGTGTTGCAAGGAATTTATTGCTAACTTTTTGATAGGTTTTTATATGACAAAGAGATCCTCAGGTTTATTCTCTGGAAAGACAAGGAACATGGCAAGGCACCACATGCCCTCGAAGCAAAGCGTCAGCGCTTACATAAAGGATTTCGAGGTAGGCGACAAGGTGGCGATAGTGCCCAAGGGAAGCGTCAAGAACATACCGCATCCCAGATACAAGGGAAGGATAGGCGTTATAAAAGAGAAGCGCGGTACCGCATATGTAGTTGAGGTAACTATAATGAAGGCCAAAAGGACATTGATAGTGCCTGCAATACACCTAGACAAGGCTTGATAGCCTTACTATTTCTTTTGCGTTTTTTTATATTGCCGATATAAGAATAGCTTATGCTATCTTATTTAATGACGAAAAATAGGCTTTTGCACCGTTATGCTCAGTAGCTTCTTCGGGAATAATGCTGCTCCGGCCTTTTGAAGTACGGCTTCGTGAATAGATAGAAGCGCTCATTGCCCTGCAATTCCTGCAATACCCTTTGCGCTATGATTTCCGCAGGATCCTGCAGCAGCGCAACCCTTGCGGTAAGGTCCTCGAAACTTTCGAATTGCTTCTCCTTGCGCTTTGCCAGTATGCTCTGTAAATGCTTCTTGCCTATTCCAGGAAGCAGCTCAAGCGAATGCTCCCTTATGTTCAATGGCCCCGATGTATTGAAGAATTTTACGAACCGCTGTGGATCCGACTTTATTATATCAAGTACTATGTTTTTCAGATTTCCCTGAGATGTCTGCGTCAAATCGGAATAGCCTATCCTGAATTTTATTAATGCTATCTTATCGCGCTCCTCCTTGCCTATGTAAACCCGTTCGTTTATTACCATTTGCGCTCCAGGCTTTGGCGTTGCCTCTAGAAGCGTGAACCAGACTTCTCCGATTAATTGCGATATTGGTTCTGACCTTGAAGAAAAAGACTTGCCAGTAGAGAGGAAATCAAGTACGCGTGCGTATTCTTCCCTTTTCTCATTCTCCATTGACATAAGCTTAACCCAATATTATCCTGTATTTTATCTTTTATAAACATTCAATTTCCTTTCTTATTAAGTATAGAAATTATCTTGCCTACCTTTTCGTCGTCCATGTCTTTTTCCCTTAACGTAATCATCTTTACAAGCGCAGCGGTCTTAGGCATTACCTCTATGAGCTTAGCGATTGCATATTCGCTCATGCCAAGCTCTGACAGCTCCTTCTTGAACTTTTCGGACTGCTGCTTGGTCTGCAGCTTGAATTTCTCCACATAATCAAATGCCAATTGCTGCTCGTATGTAAGCGGATTTGATCCCTTTTTCCTTTCCTTCAGTATATCGTAAACATCAAAAAGGGTAACTACGCCTTTCTCCTCGCCTCTTTTTCCTATCATACCAATCACTAACAATGACAACGTAACTTTCGAATTAATACATAGCTATTTTAAAAAGAATATCTATAAAGCTTGTGTATTGCTTTTATTTTTGTACTTTATACAGTAAAACAACGCTGGCGGATAAGTCAAGGTAGGAAAGTGCTTCTCTCATTATTTGTAGGGGTTTGCGCTTCCTGCTTTTACTTGATTATCTGAGGCAGTTTTATGCCGCGCTGCCCGCTGTAGAACCCTGAATACGCAGCAGCGGTCTTGTTCTGGAGCTTTATGAATATCACATGGGCGAACCTTTGCTTGGGCCTTAGCTTTATTGAGTATGGAGCATTGTTTACCACCTCTAACGTTACGGTGCCCTTGAATCCCGCATCTATTATGGTAGGGGGCATTGTAAGCCCGTGCCTTGCCCATGTGCTCCTTAGCTCCACGAATCCAGCCACATCGTCAGGCACTTCTATGTACTCTTGGGTAGAAAGCAATACCTGTTCCCTGGAACCTATAACCATTTCCTTTACGTTCTTCTTTATGTTGAAGCATTTGCTTATTTCTTTGTCCGAGCCCATAGGATCCATTACGAAGCCCTTCTTCATCTCCTTATGATGGGCTATCTCAGGCGCTAGCTTCATGTCTATGCCATTTTCCCTAACAGTATCCGTATAGAATGGCTTTATTACCAGCCTCTTCATCCTTATCATGCCATTTATGTCGTAATCCGAAAGTATCAAATAAACACCATGATAATTTTTTTAAAAAGGCATATATAGTTATCCTTATATAAAAATAATCGCCGGCTGCTCCCATCGTCTAGCCCGGCCAAGGACACGGGGCTTTCAACCCTGTAACACGGGTTCAAATCCCGTTGGGAGCAATTTATATTTTTGGCGTAAGTAATGAAATTCGAATCCTTGACAAGAAAACAAAACAGCAACAGGGTTCATAATGCATATGGCAACCGGCGTGATGATAAACTATGTAGGCACGCCAAGTATGAGCTTTAACCGCCACATTAATTGTATTTGTATATGCATATATATAAGATAGATTTAAAAACTAATCGCAACAAGTTATTTAATAGTGATTAAATGTCAAAAGGAAATTCTAGGTCAGTTTCAGGGAAAAGCAATCCAGCAGCATTCGCGCTGGAATTCATAGGAAGCCTCATATATCTGGCTCTCCTATATCTAACCTCTACAGGAGTAATTGCAGTAGGAGCATTTTCAACAGCATTGACATCCACATGGTTGCCGCTATTGTATGCAGCAGGAGCATTGAGCGCAATATTGCTGTTCATAGTCAGCTTCCTGAATCTTGCAAGGCATAACCCATTCGCAAGGGCCGCAGCATGCCCAGCTTTTGTCGGAGGCTTTTCATATGTAGCCATGACTGCAGGAAACCCGACATATGTTGGCTTGGCCTTGATAGGATTCATAATAGCCATATTTGGGGCTGGTTATGGGTTTGCAGGATACAAAAAAGAATAAATGAGCAGCATACGAAGCCATAAGCGAACATCAATCTGATATATTTTAGCTTCGGGTTTTTCTGAAGCTTCCTTCTTTTTAAATTTATAAAAAGTAATCAAATTTGTTGTGCAGTATTGTTTTGCAAGACGTCTATGAAGCTTAATGGCAATGGATTTATATCTTAAGTTAGTAATTATTATTGGTGTTCAGATGTTGAAGGAAGGAGATAAAGCCCCAGATTTTGAATTGGATGGCTCGGACGGGGAAAAGCATAGATTAAAAGAATTCAACGGAAAATATTTGGTTTTGTATTTTTATCCCAAGGATGATACTCCCGGATGCACTATTGAAGCCAATGAATTCAACAAAAAATTGGACGATATAAGGAAGCTTGGAGCGGAAGTAGTCGGCGTAAGCAAGGATGACTTAAAGTCCCATGGAAAGTTCAAGGAAAAATATGACCTTAAGTTCCTTCTGCTTTCCGATACCAGCAGCGATATGATAAAAGGTTACGGGGCATATGGCGATAGAGGGATATTTGGAGTTGGAACCTTGAGGAATACTTATATCATAGACAAGAACGGCAAGGTTGCAAAGATATATGAGAAGGTCAAGCCTAAGGGCCATGCCACCGAGGTAATAGAATTTCTAAAAGCAGCTAAATGATATTATGGAAAAAACACAGAGAAAAGCGAAGCTAACGACAAAGGTTGGCAAGAAAAGCGCTAAATCCGCAGATACGAATCTTGATCGCGCAATAGAGGCGCTGAACGCGAAACCAAGCGCTGAAAACTGGAAAAATGCATTAGGCGCGATAAAAAAATCCAAGGCAAAGTATTACAGGATATTCTACGAGAAGGGGCTTAAGAATACTGACAACTTGAAGAATGCTTATGCGATAATCTATGATGCGTCATACAAGAGGCTTTTCAGGATACCTGTAATAGAAATGGAAGGAAAAGGCATTAAGGGTGCAACAAAGTATTTGACAGGATTGAAGATAAATAATAAGCAGCGAGATGCTGCGCATCCCTTGCTTTATTTATTTTTTTATTCTTATGTATTTTATTTAACCAGATTTCTTTTTAGAGACCAGATAGTCCCCTATTATTAGCTTTGTCGCTCCGGTATTTTCAAGTGTCCATATGGCATCTTCGGGATCCAGCGCTATCGGCCTCCTGTGCTTGTTTAGGCTGGTATTTAGCACTGCTGCATAGCCAGTTTTCCTGCCTATTTTGCTTATCAGCTTCCTGTATAGCTTGTTCTCTTCCTTGCACACTATCTGTGGCCTTGTGGTGTGGTCAACATGCGATGCGGCGACAAGTGCGCCCCAGTGCTCTTTTTCCACAGCATTGGCGCTGGTCATAAACCTGTTAGGGCCTATGTAATCCTTTAGCAGCTTCGGCGCATCCTCTTCCAATATGCTGCTTGCAAAGGGCTGGTAATAAGGCCTCTTTTTTATTATCAGGTTTATGGTGTCCCTGTTCTCCATGCTGTTTGGCAATGCAACAACGCTCCTGTTGCC
>DAHXOG010000052.1 GCA_027364995.1 Candidatus Mancarchaeum sp. | reverse complement strand
TCCGAATCAAACCCACGATCCATGACCAAAAGGCACTTATCCTTCTTCATTATAACCTTTGGGTAGTAGACCATTTTGTATAAAGTATTCACGTCATTGATGTTACCTTCAAATACCTTGCTGACGACTGGTATGCCATACTTCCCATTCATTATCATTGCTATGTTTATCTGGAGTTTGTCGAGTTTGCCATCCTTGTTGTGCCCAAAGAATGCAAGTGGGCAACATTTTCCTTCGAAGTATGTCGAAGTAATATCATAGAAATAGGTGTCGTCTTCCTTGCCAAATAGTTTCAAGGCGTTTCTGTACAGATCTATGGATATTTGGTACAGGTGGCCGATGTTCTTATCTTCGTCGTAAAGTTTGTTCATTAGATATTGCTGCGTATTATTCGTTATGCGTTCCTGATCAAAGTTCATGGATAATGGCAGATGGGTCTTCTTTACCCAGTCTGCTAAGTTTGCAGACGTTGGTTTATCATATAACAGTTTATGCGCCGTAGTAAGAAAGAATTCAAGACCCAAAGACAGCCTCTGTCTCTTCGGAACGTATGTGTTTACCACATCAAATAAACCGACAGACTCTGCTGCTTTATAGAGTAACGCAGCACCACCGAAATCGTATATGTGACGAAGTTCTTTCTTGATTACTGGTTTGGCGTTGGGTTCCTTTCGCGGATCTGTACGACCAAAATACTTCAACACACGTTGTCTTACTTTGCCTTCTTTTGTGTGGTGCCCTTCAACTTCCATGTAATATGGAATGCCCCTAACTTTCCTTGACACAATGTAACTCATAATTCCATCTTCGTCAATTGATTTATATACCATCAATCTTATTCCGTCAGCTTCCAATTGCTTTATCCTCCAATGAATTGTCCTGAAATCAGGATGCTTTGCAATACCTATCAGGTTTAGGTAGTCCTCTACTGTGCCTGCCGCTTCCCTGTATCCCTTTTTATCAACAGTTTTTATTGCGAATGCCGAAATTATAAGTGCGAAACTGTATTCGTAAGGCGCTCCGGCCTTGCCTTTATTGATAGCACGCAACTCCTGTTTTTCCTTCTGCACCGCATCTTTCAGGTACATGGAAGTCTTTCCACGGTCCACCAACCGTTGATTATATAAACTCCAATCTCTACTATAAGTCTGCATTTTGTCGTCAAGGTAAAATGCAACCTAAGGGTTAAATACCCTTAGGGTTTATTGGAGTTATTGGACAAAGCCACCAAAGCGAAAGATATAATTATTACCAATGTGATAAAAAAATATCACAATGGTATAAAAAGATATAAATACTACGACAGTAATACTAAAATTATATCGCAGCTATACAATATATACAATAATAGGTGCATAAATGCCGTATCTGGAGGAGCTATTGGATGGGGAACAGCTGAAGAAGGCCGAGCTCCAGGACAGGGTGATGGAAATCATAGCAGATTCCGTGAACGGCTGGTGCTTCCATGGCGGCACTGCAATATGGAGATGCTATGGCGGCAAAAGGTTCTCAAAAGACATAGATATGTACATGAAGGGGCGTAAAGACATAACGAAAGTGCTCAACAGGCTCAGGCAGGCGGGTTTCATGGTAAAAAAGGATGCGGAAAGGAGGACTACCGGTTTTTATACCATAAGGAATTCCACTGACATATCCCTGCAAATAAAGATCAAGCCGGAGAGCTGTGGCATAGCCACTTATACGAATATTGATGGCACCATGATGGATGTATATGCAATAAGCCCTGAAGGGCTGGTGCTCGAAAAGATTGCTGCCTACAATAACAGGATGCTAGAAAGGGATATTTACGACATAAAGGTGCTGGCGCCAAGCGTGGTGGATAAGGAAAGGATTGCTGCCACACTGGAAGAATTTCTTAAAGGCATAAAAAGGCCCAAGGACGAAGGCGCGCTGCGCGGGCTTGTTTACGAAGGGATAATACCGAGCTTTGACGAGATTGTAGATTACCTGAAAAGATGGTGCGCAGCATGAAATATAAGAAGGATTTCGCAGTACATTTTAACAGGTTTCCGCTCTTTAGGTTCAGCGATGCGGAGCGCTTCCTTACGAGCATTGGGGCGTCGCCAATTTACGCCAGAAAGTTCATGAGCATTGCTGTGAACAATGGGCTCGTCTACAGGATTACCAAGGGCGTATATTCAATGCATAATGACATTAACCTTGTGGGCTTCGCATTCAAGCCGTTTTACTATGGGCTGGGCACGGCGCTGACCTATCATGGACTTTGGGAGCAACAGGCCACACAGACAATAATAACTACCAAAAATGTTAGGGAAGGCACAAGGGTCTTTTTCGGCCTAAACGCAACAGTGCTGAGGATTCCAGAAAGGCTGTTCTTCGGCTTTGCGGATGAAAAGTATGGAAACTTCCACTTCTATGTTTCAGATGTGGAAAAGACCCTGATAGACATTGTACATTATGGGTTTGCAATCGAGGACTATGCTTACGTGAACCTCCTCAGGCGCGCAAACAGTATGAAGATAGAGAGTTACCTGAAAAGATGCCCGGAAAGGATAAAGCTTGGAGTAAGAAAGCTGCAAGACGAGTTCGGCGCGCAGAAGCAAGGGCCGAGAGTTCGCATGCGCAGTTGAGGGTTATGCGTAGAATATTGGCTTTACCTATATTCCTCCATGTAGGCATTGATTGCCTTGTTTATTATCTTGAGTGCGTTGCTCTTGCCGCCGGCCTTGTGGATCTTTGTCCACCTGTTCTTTATACTGTACTTGTTGTGCGTCAGCAAACGCCTGAGTTCCTACATATGCTGCTTTTATTAGAAGTTTATAAAAAAATATGTAAAAAGTGAAAATAAAATGATGCATGCTATTCTTTCATGTGTGCAAGATAATTTTGTGTCATTTTATAATTATAACATTTCTAGAAAGTAATTTGGCAATCTAAGTTTTTAAAAGATTCGGATAAGGTGCTAAAGAACGAATTCTCATTATTTCTTCCTGCGATGCCAATCTTGTGAAATCTTAATCGATTAGTATAAGAAGGAGCATTTCATTCTTGACCTGATATTTTCTTTATGCCTTGGTCAACTGAAGTAAACTTAAATTCATGAATTGCCTCGAGGAGCCTCTTTGTATTTGCCTGGGTCAGATACTGGTAACTGGATAGAGGGTTGCTTACATATTTTTTATTGCCTTTGTTTATGATATTGGCAATATCTTCGTATTTGGTTGCTTTTCCGGTGCCTACATTATACAATGATTCCCTTCCATTTTCAAGGAGAGATAGTATTATCTGTGAAACATCATCTGCAAATATAAAATCGCGTGCTTGGGTTCCGTCGCCATATATGACAAGGGGCCTGCCAGCCTTGTTTTCCCTGATGAAAAGCGACATTATACTTGCGTAGTCACCCTTGTCGTTTTCTCCTTGTCCAAACACATTGAAGAAGCGCATGCCTATAGTATTCATATTTTTTATATCCCTGTAAGAATCAGCTAGCATCTCGTTCATCAATTTTGATTTTGCGTAGTGGTTTCTTTGTTTCTTTATATCTATTACTGCACTTTCTGAAAAACCGCTCTCATTTGTGTATACTGCAGCGCTTGAGGCATATAGGAAACGTTTGCAGCCATTTGATGCAGCTGCCTCTAGTACATTCATAAATCCATTAACATTTATTGCATAGCACTTTGCAGGCTCCTTTTCGAACTCTACGTTCGATGTTATAGCAGCTAGATGTATTACATAATCCATGCCTTTCATTACTTTGGATACCGCATCCATGTCAAGTATGCTGGCGTTAGTAAAGTTTACTCCTTTTATGGGGCACTCCTTTACGTCTATACCTGAAACTTCATATCCCTGCGTAATTGCATGTTCTGCCACATGCCTGCCTATGAATCCGCTTATTCCAGTTATTAAAATTTTTTCAGCCATATTTATTCCGTATTTTCATTTATTTAAGGATATCAATTGTATGTTCAAAATCATTTATTTAATGGCAGTGCATCTTATAAGCTTATTTCCTTAGCAATATATCCTTATCCAGGACCTCAAATTCTATATTCTGCTTTTGCTTTTTTAACGCATACCATGGCGCTATGGCATCTATAAAGGCACCTGCAATGCCATTCACAATAAGTTTTGACCTTTTTAACTTCTTTATGGATTTGTCATTTGGTATGTAATTTTTGTGGAAGAGGTAGCCGTCATAGTAATTGTTAACCATTTGGACCCATACGTAACCCGCGATTGGCAAAGTTATAGGATAATAGCCAGAAACAAATGTAAACGCTGTTGCGAACAGTGACGCCACACTTGCCATACTTCCAAACCACACAAATGTACTGTATGCTATTACCAATTTTTTTGCTTTTGATACACTTTTGTTTTGTTCTGCATATATGCCTGCCCTAGTCCACCTGCGCCTTTGCTTTATCTGCTCTTTTATATTTAGAGGAGCTTTTTCATAAGCGAAACCATTAAGACGCATAAATGATCCTTTGTATTTAGTGCGGAGTACGTTTTCAAAAATCATATCTTCTGCTATAGAGTTCTTCCCGAAATCCCAGCCGATTTCATCTTCAGTCGTGGCCCTAATTATAAAATGGGACCCATGGAACCCGACTAGAGGATTTGTTTTTGTCGATAGAGATAACATTACCCTATAATCATCACTTGTTCTTGACATTTCTTGAATCTGTGAGGGCCTTATTGTGTAGTCGAGACAATATATTATGAAACCAGCGCCGTATTTTACTTTGTCCTTTGCAGTATGTATGAATTTGGATATTCCCGATAGTGTGTCTTCACCTACTGTTGTCTCTTCATCCTGGTGGTATATAAAAATTGATTCTTTGTTTAAACCTAGTCTTCTTCTCTCTTCAACGCCGTAATGCAATGCCCTGGCCTTGTAATTAGTGCCGTTAGTTGTGGTGTATTCTGTCGGTACAATAGTTAAAAGAAATTTATCTTTAGAGTGTGAAGCTTTAAAATCTTCATAAAATTGCCTGTTTTGAGTGAAAGGCTCTGGTTCTATTATCATGTGCACTAAATAGTCATAATTTATTTTGTTTTCATTATATGCAACATTATGCCAATAAAAAACAGATTCCACACTATTTTTTAATGTATATATATTTTTTCCTTGGCTGGTTATCGTAAATACCACTGTTTTATCATGATTATCATAAAATGTGTTGTCTAGAAGTACCTCGTCTTTCTTTTTTGCAGCAGAAATAGTGCCAGCCGTAGCTATAATAAGAAATGGCGTAGATAATACCCATGGCAGTGAAACCAGTATAGATCCGGTAATATTTGCATTGTAAACATTACGTGTAAGTTCAAAAAATAGTCCTAGTGACGCCACTTCACCTGCGATTATGGAAAGGGACCTCTGTTTGTTCCTATTTGCTTGTGTTAGAATAGTGTCATTATATTTCTCTACAGAAAAATTTGTATAAACAGGCTTCTCTGTTGTCATTAAGTCATAACTGTCAGGCTCTACTTCTTTAGTTACAATATGGTCCTCAAAGTCCGAACGTAATATATACTTATATGGTCCGTGGGCTACTTCTGTTCTTGATAACGGATACTCTACTGTTGTATAGTTTCTACTTTCACTTTTAGTAATATGCATTTGAACCACAGGAAATAGATGGCTATATTACTGGTTATAATATTTATATATTGTT
>DAHXOG010000051.1 GCA_027364995.1 Candidatus Mancarchaeum sp. | reverse complement strand
AATTCAGGGACCTCGTATAGCAGCTCCTCTGGCTTTAACAGCATGTATACCCCGCCGGTCTTGTAATCGAGCTTGCTGCCGATGGTGCCTCCGGTATATATCAGAGTAACCTTTGGCAATCCCTTTTCCGCCGCGGATTCTATTTTGGGGAATTCGTGCGGAGGCTTGCCAGCGCTTATCTTAGTTATTTTGGCGCCGTTGAAGTCTATGCCTATATTGTAGCCGTTCTTCATTTTGAGTATTATTATATTCTCTTTGTTGGCTTCCGTGCTTGGCATTAGCTCTCCTTCTTCGTCTATGTCATTGTTCTCTACCCTTATGACGTCGCCTGGCTTTATGCCATTCGAATCGAAGAACTCCATTATTGTTTTAGCGTACATTTTTGCATACCGTTTTTGTAGATATTTGTTACATTATATTGCCGTACAATGCGTTGGCCGTCGCATCGTATATTTTTACATCGGCACGCGAGCCTGTTGCGTAATTGCCTTCGATGCCTGCCTTCTGGACGACTATTTGCTTATAAGAATCGTCCCTGCCGTTCATAGATGCGTTATTCTCCTCAGTGAATAATACACTTATAGTACTGCCCACTAGTGACTTGTTGGTAGAGCTTTGCATTGCCCTTATTATGCGCGATAATCTAGCGCTGCGATCCTTTATTACCTTATCGTTAAGCTGTGGCATATTCAATGCGGAGGCATGAGGCCTGGCCGTAAATTTCGATATGTTAGTCACATCTGGCTTGAATTCGTTTACTGCATTTATCGTCTCTTCAAAATCCTCCTCTGTCTCTCCAGGGAAGCCCACTATTATGTCTGTTTCTATGGTTATGCCCTTAACGCGCTGCCTTATGTATTTAACCGCATCTAGGTAGCTTTCTATAGTATATCCGCGCCTCATTGAAGCGAGCACCTTGTCGCTTCCCGATTGCACAGGAAGGTGAAGGAACTTGTATGCGTGTTCATTGTGCATGGCATCTATCAGATCATCCATATACCTGTGCAGATGCTCCGGATTCAGCATTCCGACCCTTATCCTGAAATCGCCGGCAATGGCGCACGCCTTTTTCAGCAATGAAGCTATGTTTGTGCCCTTGTCTATGCCATAAGCACCCGTATCCTGGGCCGTAATCTCTATCTCCTTGGAGCCCTTGCTTATGCTGTACCTTATGGCATTTAGTATTGACTGCTCCGGGAAGCTGCTAAGCTTGCCCCTTGCGAACTTTGTCTCGCAGAACGAGCATGAGCTAAGGCATCCGTCGCTAAGCGGTACCTTTGCTATCACAGAGCCATTCGCTTCGTAGAAATCCAGCCTGTCGAAAGGCTGCCTATGCAGCGATACCGCCCTGTTGCCGGAGGCCATCTGCCTTACAGTTTCAGGCATTGCGGCTATGTTTTGTATGCTCATTATGCTTGCGCTTGGCGAGTATTTTTCAATAATATCGCTGTTGGCTCCTGCCATGCAGCCAGTGACCATTACTCTTTTTCCGCTTTTCTCAAGATTGCTTAGCCTGTATGTTATCCTGTTCTGCGTTGCCCCTTTAACTGTGCACGTATTCATTAGTACTACATCGGCCTCCTTTTCCGAGCCGCACGTTTCTATGCCGTCCTTATGCAAAGCCCCTGCGATCAGTTCGCTGTCCGCCTGGTTGAAAGTGCAGCCGTAAGTCTCTATGTATACCTTCAAGATTAAGCACCTGCAATTATACGAGTAAGATTAGCCAATGAAAGATATAAAACCTTTGCAGGAGGTTTATGGGTTGCAACTAAGCGAATACCCATTTGCTTCTTGTTCACTTTTCTACTTCCTAGCACGGCTTTAGAGAACCTATTTATTATTTGCCATGCCAAATTGTATGCTATAACTCTAGCAGTTTATAACGCTCAAAGGTAAGATATAATGGCTACACATTGTGAAAGATGCAAAAAGGAAATATACAGGCAGTATAAATGCGATTATTGCGGAAGAACCATATGCAGCGATTGCATAAAGAGCTCCCAGACCGCCACGAAGATATTGAAGCTGGTGATATGCAAGGATTGCTGGAGCAATATGCCTAAGCGCAGCGCTTACAAGTCAAAAAGGCTGCTGGCAGTACATACCAACAAATAATTGCACATAGGGTTTTTATAGGGTTAATCCGAAATCCTTTATGGTGCCTTTAGATGTTGGACCTTAACGCTAATGAATTGGAGATACTCAATTACTGGAAGGAAAACGACGTATTGGGAAGATTAAGGGAAAGGAACAAGGGCAGGAAGCCCTTCTATTTCTTGGACGGACCACCGTATGTTAGCGGAGACCTGCACCCTGGACAGATGTGGGTAAAGACGATAAAGGATATATCGCTAAGGTACAAGCGCATGCAGGGCTTTGATGTCAGGGACATGCCAGGCTATGACGTACAT
Organism: Candidatus Mancarchaeum sp.; assembly: GCA_027364995.1. Classification (GTDB taxonomy): domain Archaea; phylum Micrarchaeota; class Micrarchaeia; order Micrarchaeales; family Micrarchaeaceae; genus Micrarchaeum_A. Next base: position 3,297 of record DAHXOG010000051.1, on the reverse strand, counting down.
GGGTTGCCCATAGAGAATAAGGTCGAGAAGAAGCTGGAGCTTCACTCCAAGCAAGAGATAGAGGAAAGGATAGGAGTAGAGAAGTTCATAGAGCAATGCAGGAAGTTCGTTGAGGACGGGATAGGGCGCATGGACAGGGATTATGAGCGCTTCGGCATAACGCTTGATTTTGCCCACCCATATATACCGTTCAACAAATCGTATATAGAGGCGGGATGGCAGATGTTCAAGCTCATTAACGACAATGGGCTTTTGTATAAGGACACCAAGACTACGCTTTATTGCCCGCGGTGCCAAACCCCTGTATCGCAAGGCACTGTCGAGGCCGAATACGCTACCGACAACGATCCATCAATAGCGGTGCCGTTTCTTGTAATCAAAAACAGCTCAAATGCAAAGATAAATTTACCGGATGGCGAATACTATCTGCTTATATGGACAACAACCCCGTGGACACTGCCATCAAATGTAGCAATAGCCGTAAACCCGAAGGAGCTTTATGTGCTTGCAAAATTCGGGAGCAAAAGCCTTATAGTTGCGAAGAAGAGGCTTGACGCCGTATCGGCAATGCTCAACGAAAGCGCGATAGTGCTTGAGGAATTCTACGGCGCAGAGATAGAGGATATGCAGTACGCAAATCCATTGGAGGAGTATGTTCCGAAGCAGAAGGAATTGAGGAAGTACCATAGGGTAATAGCTTCCGAGGATATGGTAACCATGGATGAGGGAACCGGATTGGTTCACATAGCTCCAGGTCACGGGCTCACGGATTACAATTTCGGAAAAGCGAATGGATTGCCGATATTTTCGCCGGTAACCGGAAGCGCAATGTATACAGAGGATGCAGGAAAATACAAGGGCTTGACTGTGCCGTTGGAGGCCAATAAGGTAGTCATGGATGACCTGAAGGCGCTCGGGGCACTGCTTTACAAGGGCAGCATAACTCACAGCTACCCGCATTGCTGGAGATGCGATTCCAAACTGATATTCATAGCCACGCCACAGTGGTTCTTTAACATAGGAAAGATCAAAAATAAACTTTTATCCGAGAACGCAAAAGTGAAGTGGCACCCCGATGAGGCCATGCAATGGCAGGCTGACGTTTTGAAGAACTCTCCGGACTGGTGCGTTTCGAGGCAGAGATACTGGGGCATACCGTTGCCAATATGGGAATGCGACAAATGCAACGATACCGCAATAATAGGCTCGGTAAAGGAACTTGAATCCCACGCGATAAGCCCGAATAATGTAATGAAGCTTGAGGACCTGCATAGGCCGTATATTGACGCCATAGAGCTCAAATGCCCAAAATGCGGAGGCACCATGCACAGGATAAAGGATGTGGCTGACGTATGGTTCGATTCCAGCATAGCGTTCAGGGCAAGCGTGGATTCCGAGAGCGAATTCAAGAGGCTATTCCCCGTGGATTATATAATAGAGGGAAAGGATCAATTGCGAGGATGGTTTTCCGGGCTCTTCAGGATAAGCGTGCTTGCTTACGGCAAGAAGCCATTCAAGAACGTGGGGGTCGACGGCATGCTGCTAAGCGAGGATGGCCGCGAGATGCACAAAAAGCTAGGCAACTATATATCAATAGAGGACTTGCTTAAGTTGACCAGCGCAGACGCATTCAGGATATGGAGCTCGTCGCATACGCCATGGCTTGACCTTTCGTTCAACAGGAGCGAGATAAGGGATTCCGAAAGGGCCCTGAACATACTCTACAACGCAGCCAATCTTGTCGAGGAATATGGCAAGCTCACTGGCATAAGCCCCAAGTTCGGAATGCCAAAGGCAGAGGGCATGGAGAACGAGGAGCGCTGGATAATGTCCAAAACGCAGAGCCTTATATTGAATGTAACAAAATCGCTTGACAACTACGAGCAGCATAATGCAGTCAACGCCATAAAGGATTTCATAAGCGATGACTTCAGCAGGTTTTATCTAAAGGTGGCAAAGAAGAAGCTCTTGGGAGACGAGAAGGCCACCCAGCGCAGCGTTATGAAGGTGATAAGCTATGTGCTTGACACGGTGCTTACGCTCGCCTCGCCAATTATACCGTTCACGTCGGATTACGTTGCCATGAAGATATTGAAAAGCGCCAAGGAAAGCGTTTCCATGCGCAAATGGCCCAAGGCCAAGCCGGAGCTCATAGACAGTGAACTGGAGCAGTCATTCGACATAGTAAAGGAGGCCATAAGCGCGCTTTTGAACAACAGGGAAACAGTAAAGATACCGCTGAGATGGCCGGTAAAGAGCGCCGTTATAGAGACCACAAGCGACGAGGTCTACAACACGCTCGCAAGATTCACCGGTATAATAGGCGAATACGCGAACGCCAAAGCAATAGACGTCAAAAAGGTGAGCAAGGTGGGACTTGAGGCAAGGCCGCAGTTCCAAAAGCTAGGGCCTGATTTCAAGAAGGACGTTGCAATAATAGCAAAAGCGATAGCGGAAGCGGATGCCTACGAGATGCAGGAGGCATTCAATGCCAGCGGCCATTATCCCCTGCATACTGAAAAGGGAATCGTAGAGATAAGGCCGGAGCACGTTATGATAGAAGAATTTAGCACTGACGACGGGTTCAAGAAGTTCAAGTACGGATACGCAAAGGTTGACAGCGAGACAAGCAGTGAATTGGAAAGTGAGGCCTTCATAAGGGAGCTTGAGCGCAGGATACAGATGGAGCGCAAGGCAGAAGGGCTCAAAAGGTCCGATCATGTTAAGGTGCATATAAGCACTGATGCCGAGACTGCAGCTACCATAAGATCGGTAATCGAACAGTTCAAGAAGGACATAAATGCCAGCAGCGTAGAGCTCGCAGATGCCATCAAAGATAGCCTAAAGCCCGTGCCATTGGAGATAATGGAAACCCAGTTGAGGATTGCAATTGAAAAGGTTTGAGATGTTAGAATGTGCGCGATGAGCACTGAAAGCTCATACAAAAGCGTAGAAAAGCTCATATTCTCCAAAGGAAAGGTTCTTTACATAATATCCCCGTACATCAGCGATTATTATCTTAAAATCCTGAAACGTGTTTCTTCTAGGAAGAAAGTCTATTTGATAACGAGCGGTGCCTCTTACGAGAATGCCGTAAGGATTTCCGGCATACATGCATTGGGACATCCAAGGATTTTGCACGGATTCCTGGTAGTTGCGTTTGCTGCGATATTTGTTATAGCACATGAGTATGTGCTTTCGCTATTGGCTATGGACGCCTTTGCGGCATGGGCAGCCATATTCTCATTTGCAATGCTGCTTCCGGAAAAAAGAGGCAACATGAGGGTAAGGACCATA
>DAHXOG010000050.1 GCA_027364995.1 Candidatus Mancarchaeum sp. | reverse complement strand
GTAGCATGCTGCTTTTTGAGCGCATACTTCTCCACTATGGTTGATATTCCCATTATCACTGAGGAGATTATTACAAGATAGTACCACTCTATCATTCAATCAGTTTATTTTTATTTTGGATAAGGTTTTAGGTATCGTGTGCAGTTATTTTATTAATAAAATAATAAAACCCATGCGCGGATAAATTATGCCTTTGCTTATGTTTGATTTTGCCAGTATACTGATATGACTATTGATTAGTCCCGGCCGGATTCGAACCGACGTAGCAGGGTCCAAAGCCCTGCGTCCTTGGCCACTAGACGACGGGACTGCGTAATAAATCGTCAATAATATTATTGCCTGTAATATTATTAATATGATTTAGCGAAATTCACAATATGCTTAGACTCCTTTCCGCAGTAAACGCATTTGCCACCTACGTTCTTTTGCGCTTCGAATGGCATATTTGTGGCTTTTGCGCCAGTTTCCTCCTTTATCTTTAGTTCGCATGCGGTATCTCCGCACCATTGTACCTGTGCAATGTTCCCGGAGGATATTGCTTCTTTAAGCCCATCGTAATCCTTTACAAGCTTTATTTTATCTTTCATTGAAGATGCCGCTTTTTCGTACAGCTCTTTCTGTATTCTCGACAATTCGTTGATTGTTGTGACATCGATATTGCCATAATCGTATTTTTGTTTTTTAAGGTCATGGCGAGTTACTATTACTGCAGTTCTTGAATCTAGCTCTTTGCTGCCAACTTCTATGCGTATTGGCACGCCTTTAAGTTCCCATTCGTTGAATTTCCAACCTACTGAATAATCGTCCCTGGCATCAAGCCTTACCCTTATGTTATTATTATTCAGCCTTTCGTATATTTCATTTGCGTATTTTAAGACAGCTTCCTTGTTCTGCTCTTTGTATATTGGTATTATTACTACCTGCACCATCGCAACCATTGGGGGTATAACCAAGCCCTTATCATCACCGTGCATCATAACCATGGCCCCTATCTCCCTGGTAGATATTGCGAAAGTGTTCTGATACGCATATGATGTCGCATTGTTCTTGTCTATGAATTTTATGTCGAAGACCTTTGCGAAATTTTGCCCGTCGTTGTGGAAATCCGGACCCTGTATGGAATACCCGTTTGGGAGTATGTGCTCTATGCTATAGCTCGCTTGGCCTCCTGCGAATTTCTCATATTCAGTTTTCCTGCCCATTATACCAGGAAGGGCAAGATATTCCCTCGTTATCTTTTCATAAATCCCGAGTATCTGATCCCTTTCTGCATTGGCCTCTTCTTCGGACGCGAATGCTGTGTGGCCCTCATTCCATAAAAATTCCCTGCTCCTCAGCAATGGGGTCGGATGCTTGAATTCCCACCTTATTACGTTGTTCCATTGGTTTAGCCTTAACGGCAAATCCCTCCATGACCTTATCCATTTAGCGAAGCTGTCATACATTATGGTCTCTGATGTAGGCCTTATTGCTAGCCTTTCGCTTAATTTTGAATCGCCAGTTTCCGTAACCCATGCGACTTCCGGAGAGAATCCCTCTATGTGGTCCTTCTCCTTCTGCAGAAACCTTTCGGGAATCAGCAATGGAAAATAAGCGTCCTGTATGCCTGCCTCGGTGAATAGCTTGTCTGTTGCCTCTTTTATGGCATTCCAGACGAAATATGCCTGGGGGCGAAATACCACGCATCCGGAAACCGCAGAGTAATCCACGAATTCAGAATTTATTATCACATCGGTATACCACTCCGACATATCTTCCGACTTCTTGACGCTTATCGCCCTTTTTTCCTGCTCAGACATTTATACACCCTGCTTTTCCAACAAAGATTTCAACACTAATTTAAGATGTCCAGCTTCTTTAAGCCTTCTGTATGAGTATGATACCCATTGCTCGCCGAAAGGCGTGTATATTGATACCTTATTTTTCTTTGCAAGCTCTGCGGCAGTGCGATTCCGTATTCCTTGCAACATTGCTATGGTAAGCTTGCGCTTGTATGTCTCGTTCATTTTTAGAGCATTATGTATCATTTCCATATCGTGTGTAGCTATGGTGAACTCCGTATATTGCTCGAATACTATGCGCATCAGATTTGCATAGTTTTTTGTGATCGCTTCCCTTGTTATGAATCCCTTGGATTTGCTAGTAGAGTATGCGCCCTTGACAAGGCGTATGATTGCTCCAAGCTTGGCAAGCTTTTGGATATCAGATTCCGTGCGCTTCAGATACGCCTGCATGCATATGCCTACGCCGGAATTCTGCACCTCAGAGGCATACAATCTTATTGTGCTGTCGACCGTATTCTCGCTTTCCATGTCAAGCCATACGAAAACAGACGCTAGCCTTGCCTCTGCTACTATTTTCGAATAGTTGGCTGACGCCTCGCTTTCGGATATTGAAAGACCCAGCTGCGTTGGTTTTACCGATATGTCCGCCTTGATCTTGTAATTTTTTATATATCTGATTAGCTTGATATACATGTCGACGGCTTTGCTTACCTGTGCCTCTTTCGTAAGCTCCTCCCCAAGGTAGTTCATTATGGCAGTTATGCCCAGGGAATTAAGCCTTTGGGCATTTTTTATTGCGTCAAGTATGTTAGTCCCTGCCATCCATCTTCCTGCGAACAGATGTTCGGCAAAATCGTTTATATCCATTAAGAGCACCGGCATTACTATTTATAGGAAAAATTAGTTAGTTTTTGCCTCTCCGTAGATAAAGCGCTTTCCCCTTAATGCCGAGGCTATGGCGGCTATGAAGGACATTATTGCCCCCACATACAGCACTATGCCAAGGCCATAATGGAATGATGTTGATATTAATGTAGGGAAGAATACCTTTCCTGTAACATAGCTATAGTTGGCACTTGGCAGGGATGCCAGTACTGTGGGCTCTATTAGCGATTTCATAGGATTATACCCCAAAAGCGCTGCAAAAAGCGTTGATGTAGGTGGAAGCTTGGAGACCCTCAGCGCTTCGGATGCCGGAATATGCTGTGATACCAGGCCTTGGTATAATGACGGCCCAAGGTGTACGGATAAGCCCACAACAAGAAGTGTGAAAAACACTGCAATACTCAATATCAATGGGATATTGGTAAACGTGGCCCTCATTCCAGAGGATGCACCCCTTTCTTCTGGAGGTACTGAATTCATTATTGCTGTGGTATTTGGCGCCGCAAAAAGCCCTTGCCCTATCCCTATGACGAATAAGATTATTGCAAAATAAAGATAAATGAAGTTGGCGGGTATGAAGGCTAGCATCAGGAAGCCTATCCCGTTTATAACCATGCCAAGCGTGGAGAATAGCCTTGCTCCAAACCTATCGGAAAGGTATCCTGATATGGGTCCAAATAGCATAAATCCGAAAAGCAACGGCAATATTAGTATGGCAGCCCTGAATGGCGTTTGCGAAAATGGAACGTTATGCAACGGCAGCCATATGCCCTGCAGCCATATTATTATCATGAATTGCAGACCGCCCCTTGCTATACCTGCAAGCAAAAGACTCACGTTTCCCAATGCGAATGCCCTTATTTTAAATAGCGCCAGCTTGAACATCGGGAATTTCGACCTTAATTCTATCAGCCCGAATATGCAAAGCATGATTATTCCGGCTATTAATCCCGTGATTACGTATGGGCTATTCCAACCCATGGTATTGCTGCCGTATGGCAGTATGCCGTAGGTCAATGCCAGTAGTATGAGCGTAAGCCCTAGCGTAAAGCTCACGTTTCCTATTATGTCAAATTTCTGTCCCTTCTTTATCGTTGCAAGCTCGTGCAGGCCGAGGTAAGCCCATACCGTGCCTATTATCCCGACAGGCACATTCACCAAGAATATAAGGTGCCAGTCGAAGCTGGACAGTAAGCCGCCCAATATCAATCCAAGTATACCGCCACCTATGCCTGCAATCTGGTTGAAGCCCATAGCCTTGCCCCTTTCGCTGGATGGGAACGCGTCAGTAAGTATTGCCGCGCTGTTTGCAAACAGGAATCCGCCTCCTACAGCCTGCACCAGCCTCAAAATTATAAGGGAAAGCGCACCGTTTACTCCAGTTATGTATAATGAGGATACGTAAAGGCTTATCGATCCCAGAGTGAATATGGCGAAGCCTAGATTGTAGAGCTTTACCCTGCCGAACATGTCGGATAATCTGCCTATTGTTACTACTATGACTCCTGATACCAACATATACCCCAAAAGAAGCCAGAGCAACAATGCTATATTGCTAGGGACAAGCGGATTTATGCCAAGCCCGGAGAATATTGCTGGCAGCGATATTATCAGTATGGTGCCGTTTATCGCGGACATCAATGCCCCTAATGTTGTATTAGAAAGCGCTATCCATTTGTAATTCTTCCCGTATTTGCTTTCGCGCTTGCGCTCCTCGGCATCCTCTCTGTAGTAATCCTGCTTTAGCTCTTGCTTGTTTGCAGTATTCTTTGCCATGTAGATTCACGCGGAGATTACTCTTTTTATCATTTCCAGCTCTTCGCTTGTGAGCACTTCCGAATAGGTGCTCTTGTTATTGACGAAAAATTCGAGCACTGATCTTCTTTCTTCGTTAGAAGCTACAGTAAGCTTGAGGATTTCCTCATTGCCACGCGCACGTATGAGCTTGTTAGCCACTTCCGCCCATGAGCTTAGGACATTGCTGTAATCCATGAGCATGTTTATCTGCTCTACAGCAAGCACGAATTTCTGGAGCTCCTCGAACTTCTTTGCAGATGCTTCGTCAAGCTTTTTACCCTCTGATTTCATAAGGTAATCATTGTATTCCTTGTGTAGCCTGCCCGAATCGTCTATTAAGTTGTTTATCAGATACATTGCCTGCTCCACATCTGATGACTCTTCGCTTGAGAACAATGCGCTGCCGTTTACCTTTATGTGGCCCGCCTCTATCTCTTTATTAAGTATCTTTATGGCAGCGTCCAAAAGCTCTTCGCGCATCTTTACTAGCATGGCCTCGCAATCTATCCATGCAGGTATATTATCGTGTCCGGCTTCTCCGGATTTACCCTTATCTTCAGCGTCCATCAAATGCACTAGTTAAATTATTATTATTAAACCTATTATTAGATAAAAAGGTATAAAATATGAAAATAAATTTAGTTGTAGATATATATCATAACGACAAATCCCACAGCATAAAAAACGAATTCCTGAGAAACGGCTTTTCAATTTCGAAATCGGATTATGATATTACAGTTTTTGTGGGAGGGGACGGCACATTCGCCAACAGGGCTTTGGAATTTGCAGGCAAGCCGTTATTGTTCATGAGCAGGCATTTTAGGAAGGAAAACGGAAGTTTAAGCTATAATTCCCAGACCAATGTTGATGTGCATAGCCTGAAAAAGGTATCAAGAATGCTCTCCGATGGAGATTATACGATAGTAGAGGAGCCTGTTTTGGTAGCTAAAAAGAACGGCGTTTTGTATAAGAGCATATACGATTTTTTTGTGGAAAGGTATGGGACCAAGGAAGCCATGAGGTACAAGGTAGACATAAGGGATGGTAATACCCATATAGAATCGTATGGCATATCTAATGGATTCATAATCAGCACCCCATTGGGGTCTACGGGATACTACTCTTACCTTGATAGGCTTAAGAGTGGCAGGCCTAAGCGCATACCTTCGGATTCCATAGGCTTTGCGCACATATTGCCTGTCAAGATGCATGATATTGAAAATGGGAAGCCGGTAATTCCGATGGCAAGGAGGAGGTTTAGCGATAGTGCGATCTTCAAGGTTTCTTTTGAAAGGAATGTTGGGCAGATGCTTTTCGGAATG
>DAHXOG010000004.1 GCA_027364995.1 Candidatus Mancarchaeum sp. | reverse complement strand
CGGAACGGCAAGCAATATAACCTTGGGATCAAGCGTCCTATATCCTAAAGGCATATCCCTTGCACAATATGGTATAGACGAAGGCTTTATACCAAGCAGCGGCACCCCGCCATTCAGCGGAAAGATAAGGTTCCATGTAAATGCTAACGCAACACCCGGAAACTACAATATTACACTTTCATGGAGCCCTCAAATGGCATCCACACATGGATTTGCCGTAATATATTTGACAGTATACAACAAAACAAAACCTACAACATCAACAACCACTGTAGCAACAACATCTACGGTTAGCCCTGTCAGCAACACAACAGTGCCTACGACAACGCCTACAACCGTGAGCCCAACCACTCCAACAACGGTGCCAACCACAATACCAACAACACCATCAAGCAGCACAATATCGCTTGAATACATTATTGCAGCAATAATAATCATTATCGTAATAGCGATAATAGTGTATCTGGCAGTAAGGCATCATAACAGATACTGAATTGGCTTTATGCATGGCAGGCCAATTTGCCTGCCCATTCTAATTATTATTCCCTTACCCTTAACGTAAGGAAGCAATGCATAGGAATACGCCAATACGCGGATAAAGAGCTATCTATAAACAGAAGCGATAAAACTCAATAGCTCTTTAGAATAAGCATTTCCTGGTATTTGCTCAGCTCCTTCAAGCAATGCTTTTATTGAGGCTTGCTCATACTGCCTCTTTTTATCAGAGGCATACTTCATCGCATGCGTTTTCGCCATTATGCTCCTTACCCTCCTTATATCATCATATGTCTTGTCGTCTGGACTTTTGGCATAGATATCAGCCATCTCGCCTTTATCAGCGACATTGGATTCGGAATAGGCACGCGTGCTGAGCAATGTCAGCTTGCCTCTCCTTATATCCTCGTAAGCCCTTTTACCTGGAACTACTCCAAGGAAATCATTTATGTCATCCTTTATCTGGAACGCTATACCTGCTGGCAAACCTATATCCCTTAACACGTTCAATTCGGCCTTTCCTGCCCCGGCCACCAAAGCGCCTATCTGCAAAGGCCCGTACACGCTATAAGCGGAGGTCTTGTACGCCGCTATGTTCATATAATCCTGTTCGCTACCAGTAAGCGCTTTGGCGCCTGTGTAATATATGTCCATGTCCTGCCCTATGGCAGTGATGTGCCCTATGCTCTTGAATTTATCGTATACGGCTTCCCCATTGTTGCCTTTTGAAACATTGTGCAGCATCTGCTCAAAAATCGAGTGTATTATGTCTCCGGCATTTATTGCCCTTTCGATACCATACCTTCTATGCAGCGTATCCCCACCCCTCCTTAAAATGCTCATATCCTCTATATCGTCGTGTATAAGCACAAAATCCTCCGAGAGCTGGATCGTTGCTGCTGGAAGTATGCACTCTTCGTAGCTTGCCCCAAGCGCCATTGCGCATAATGTCATGATCGTTGGCCTTGAATACTTTCCCCTAGAATCGGGATAATACCTGAGCATTTCCATTAGCCCAGGTGCGCTCCCAGAAGCGTTAGCTGATACAAAAAACTCGTTTATGTTCTCTATTATCTTGGAATGCACGTCCTCCTTTAACCTTGCCGCCAACTTTACGGCGGCAGCGTTTTCGCTTTTGCTTGTTTTTAGGCTTTCCATAAAAACATCCGTAAATATATGGTGCTGGGCGTTCCAAATATATAATCTTTTTCCAATCGCATTGCCCGAAGCATAAACCGAAATTTTTAACCTGGAATCCTCAATAAAGAATCCTTTCCTTCTTAAAGTCCTTCACGCTTGCATAGAATATCAGCGCATCCACCACTACCAATATCGCTATAACATATTCGAAGAATGCCACATCAAGGTTCGCTATGCCTAAAATCGATATGAAAGGTATGAGCAATATCGGCAATACCAGCAATGTGCTTATCTGCTGCGCCTCCTTTATGCCTTTGACATGCGCGGACACGAACACAACTATGGCTATGGCCGCTAGTGCCAATAACGGAGCTGCCGCAAGCATCATAAGCCATGTGGCCGTAGGCAGTATGTACACTCCAAACTCCTTAAATGCCAAAAGGTTAACCGTGCCGCCATATATGCCGAAAACCGCAAACGTAAGAAGTATTGTCGATATTAAGGATGCGAGTATCTTTCCCGAGAGCAATTGCCTGTTGGTTATCGGAGCAGCAAGCAGGTTCTCCGAGGTCTTCCTCTCCTTTTCGCCAGCGAAGCTGTCAGCCGCTATTACCGAGGCGGTAAATATCGGTATGGTAAGGAATATCGGACCCAATACGTTTATGGCGAAGAAGTACATGAACGATAAGCTATTTATATTGGAGGCGCTGGTGCTTGGAATGGCTGTTGATGCTATCCTTGAGGCTATTCCAGGCGCGGCGTGCAATGCAACATATATGGTAAGCACTGGAAGCGCAACTGCGAAGAACAGCGGCACTCCTATCATGGGCCCGTATATTGACACGCTGCTGAATACCTCGCGTATGTCCTTTATCGCTATTGCCATGGCTTTGCTCCTAATCATTACCACCATACAGCTTCTCTATCATCGGCTCAGCGTAATCCACGCTGGCTATGTATGCGCCATTATCCATAAGCGTTTTAAGTATGGCATTGACGTCCTTGTAATTCTTGACATCGGCCTTTATTATGCCTCCATGCTCAAGGCTCATGTTCTTCCCCAAGGCCAAAACCGCGTTTTTTGAAATCGGCCTGGCAAGCCTGATGCTTATGCGAGTTCCCTTAAAAATCTCGTCGTAAAGCCCTTTGGTATCCGTATCCCTTATTATGCTCCCGTTCTTTATGACGCATATCCTTGAATTGAACCGCGTAGCCTCGTCAACGCGCTGCGTAACGAATACAACGCATTTGCCTTCATCAGCCATGCCATACAGGAAACGCCTTACCTGTTCCGAACTGCTGGCGTCAAGAAACGCCGTCGGCTCGTCGAGCAGTATGACCTCAGGGTCGTTTATCAATGCCTTGCATAAGAGTATCTTCTGCTTTGTGCCCCTGCTCAACTGGCCCACTTTTGCGTTTATGTAATGTGCTGCATCAAGCATCTTGAGTATTTTCAATGATTTTGCTATGGCTTCCTTGTCCTCTATGCCATAAAGCCTTGCGAAGAAAAGCATATTGTCCCTAACGCTTAAAAAATCGTATAATCCGTAATTGTCCGGCATGAATGATATGCGGTTTCTTATGTCCGCGCTTTCATAAGGGTCGGATCCAAGCACATCCAGCCTTCCGGAATCCGGCTTGTACAGCCCTGCCATGCATCTGAGCAATGTGCTCTTGCCGGCACCGTTTGGCCCCAGTATCAGCGTTATCCCTTTGCCGATCCTGAGGTTAACCTTGTATACTGCCCGCTGCTTCCCGAAGTTCTTATTTACATCAAAAAGCGAAATCGCGTATTTCAATTCAATCACTGCCAAAAAACTGCATCGTATCCGCTATGCGCCTTGACACGTCGACAACCCTGCAGCCATCCCTGACTATGCAGTTCGATCCAAGGACATCGCTTACTCCCGAGTTCTTGATATTACGCAAGGCTTCTCCGGTCAAGACCAAATGCGTAGCGGCCGCGTATATCCTATTCGCGCCTTTCTCCTTCGCCTCATTGGCAGCCTGCACTATGGTGCCCCCTGTGCTTATCATGTCATCAACTATCAAAGCGTCCCTTCCTTTAATATCACCCAATCCCTTTTCCATGCTTACGCTTCCATCGATTCTGTTCCGCTTTTTTTGTATATAATCGCATTCCGTGCCAAGCGCCTTTGCTATGCCATTCGCCTTTGCATAGCTTCCTGCATCTGGAGCTATTATGATCGGATTCTCCAGCTCATTGGATGCTGCAACTGCGACATCCTCCAATACGCTTATGGCATTGCTTTTTCCCTTGAAATAAGAGAGCTCCTCGGCCTTATGCGGCTCCACAACGGCAAGCCTTTGCATTCCTGCATTATACAATGCCTTAAGAATAGCCCTTGCGCTTATGGGCTCTCCTTCCGTGAAGGCCCTATCTTGCCTTGCATATGCCATATACGTTATGAGCCCGTAAACATTGCCCGCTCCTGCCTCGAATGCCGCATCTATGGCCATAAGCGTCTCTACGAATCTCTTATCCGGCATGGTATCCATGCCCTGCACAAGCAGTACGTCCTCTCCCTTGAGATTGCGCCCCATATTGAGATACGACTCGCCGTCCGGGAATGTTTTCGATGAGAATGTAAGGTATTCCATGCCAGTAATATCGGCTATCCCCTTCCCTATCCCATAATCCGACGTGACGCTGGCTATAATCATGCTAACACCGATAGCTATTATACGCCAATTAATAAATAATTGTTAGGGATACGCGCCGCTGCTTTTCCGCAACGCCATGCCATATGCAAGGGGTTAAATATTTTTTGCACTAAACATAATTGCTATGGTTTGCGCTATTATAACGCTTTCCGGCTAATCTTCGGTGATTTGCTTGTTCGAAATAAAAATAGACGATGCTAAATATTGGAAGAATTGTGTTGACTCGATAGTCAACCTTATTGACGAGGGCACATTCTCCATATCAAAGGATGGCATAGCTTTGCACGCGATGGATCCAAGCGGTATAAGCATGATATCGTTCTTCATGCCAAACAAGGCGTTTTCCAAATACGAGGTGGAAAAGCCTGCAAGCATAGGGCTGAACATAAGCAATCTCAGCAAGATACTCGCCAGCGCAAGGTCCGGAGAGCAATTGCAGATGAAGGATTCCAATAACAAATTCTCAATAGAGTTCATAGGCGAGAAGAGCAGGAGGCGCTATAAGCTCCCAATGATAGAAGTGAAGAAGGACATAGAGAAGGAGCCAAAGGTAGAATTCGAATCAAAAGTAGAGGTCAAAAGCGATTCATTCAAATCGATACTGGGCGACGCTAACCTGCTTTCTACTTATATAGGCTTTAAGGCCGACAAGGAATCATTCGTGGTACTTGCAAAGGGAGACGCCGGAGAATTGGAGGAAGAGCATATGAACGAGGCTGACGTGATAAAGAAGATAGAGGCATCAAAGCCATCATCCGCAACATTTAACCTTGATTATCTGGAAAGGATAGTGAAGGCATGCCCGCAAAGCTCCACGATAAACCTGTCGATAAAAACCGATGAGCCGATAAAGGTAGAATACAAGATAGGCGACGCCGAGGTTGCGTACTATCTTGCTCCATACATGGAAAGCTGAGCGCACCCGTGCTTTGGCTATTTCAACGGGGCAGCACTGCCCCTAACGGTGCAAGAATGAGATTTATGTGCTGGCACGTAGATTACGTAAAAGCTGTGCCTAAGGATAAGGGAAGGTCAGACCTATTGGAGAATGGGGTTGCAGTAGACGCCGAAAACGCAATGCTGATATTCGCGAATTTTGAAAAGAAGGACGAGCAGTCGAAACAGGACATAATAGACTCTGCCACATTCGAGATACAAAAGATAGCTGCCCAGCTTGGCGTAAGCACCATAGTACTGAATCCATTCGCCCATCTTTTTACGGAGAATGCCTCCCCTCAGGAATCCATGATTATGCTCTCCATGCTGCAGAAATCGCTTGGCGACCGCAACTTCACCGTTAAAAAACTATCGTTCGGGGTATTCTACGAGCTTGAGCTTAAGGCCAAAGGCCATAAACTATCAAGGATCTCACGCTCTATATGACCATAATTTAAAGCTTTTATCACAAACTATGTAATGTGATAAGATGAGGATGGTAATATGAAAATGCTGATATTCATACCTCCGATAGACTTTAGGGAGGAAAGCCTTTCAATGCTGAAACTTTTCTTTGACAGATGGGGAATATCCTATAAGACGACCAGCTATACAAGGGCGGAATGCAGGGGCAAGCACGGTGCGCGCGTAAAGCCCGACATACACACGGCCGAGGCCGATGTCCACGATTACGACGGATTGGTATTCATAGACGGAGAAGGCATAGACACATCGAAATTGTACGAATTCAGGCCGCTGCTCGACCTGGCCATGATATTCGACAGGGCATCAAAGCAGGTGTGGTCAATAGGCAACGCCACAAAGATAATAGCAAGGGCCAACATAATAAAAGGAAAGGAGATAGCGATACCGCGCAATGAGGAGGTGCTGAAGCTCGTAAGGCTTTTCCACGGCGAGCCCTCGAAGGAAAATTACAAGATATCCGGAAACATAATAACCATAGGCTCAAGCGTTAACCTCGAAGCGAGCATGGACTCGTTATTTTCCGATCTAAAGATAAAGTAGTTGCAATGCCATACAGAAGCAATAAGATCAAGGAAATCTCAAGGGCCATAGCAAAGGAACGCATAGGCAGGCTCTTGCGGCTTTCCAATGCCGAACTGAATAAAGGCGATATGGAATTATCGCGCAGGTATTCCAGGCTGGCCCTAAAGATGCAAGAGCATTACAAGGTAAGGCCCTCTCTAAAGTATAAGGTATGCAAGAGATGCGGGACAATGCTTGTCGCTGGGATTACCTCTTCGACAAGGCTTTCCAGCAGATACGGCTATATTGTCATAAAATGCACATCATGCGGAGCCGAAATGCATAAGGTATATAAGAAATAGCCTATAAGCAATAATGGTGCTTTTTATGGAATATAAAATAGTCGGCAACAGCATGCAGTCCATTGCCATAAGGCTTTCAGAAGGCGAGGCCATATACGCGGATTCCGGCAAGGTGATAAGCAAGTCCGCACTGATAAAGATGGAGCCAAAGCTTGCGGGCGGATTGGTAGGGGCCATAGAGCGCAAATTTACAGGAGCATCCGGATTCCTTACAGAGTTCAAGGCCAACGGCGGCGAAGGGATCCTAAACCTGGCTGGGGTCATACCTGGAAAGATATATGCGATACAGCTCAAGGAGAATGAGCAGTTCATAGCTGAGCATTACGCATTCATAGCTGCAGAAGAGACGGTAAAATTTTCGATAGAGACTGTGGGCATAGGAGCCGCCTTTTTCGGAGGCGCCGGTCTAATACTTCAAAGGTTCATAGGCCCGGGAGCCCTTTTCCTGCATGTCGCTGGCGACGTTATAGAATACAGCGTTACGGAAAGCGACCCGTTGGAGATAGACCCTGGGCATATAGCCGGGTTCGAGTCCACGCTAAGCTACAAGATAACGTTCGTGGACAACATCAAGACGGCAATGTTCGGAGGCGTTGGATTGTTCCTTGCAAGGTTCCAGGGCAATGGAAAGGTGGTGGCGCATTCCGTATCAAGATACAAGCTTTCCAGCGAGCTTTACCTGCAGGGAAAGGAGGATACGAAAGGCAAGAACTGAGCATCAATGCTCAGTGTATCTTGCTGAAATCTATTATTCTGTTCTTTGCGGATTCTTCATCCCTTGCAAGAAGCACTACCCTGCTCGGCGCATGCTCCGAGACGCGTGTGTATCCTGTAAGCTTTGCAAGCGTATCCGCGAATTCCCTTATCTCATCATGCTTTGGCATGCTGTCAAGGCTAAGTTCCCTCTCGCTGTTCCTTGCGCCTCCAACATAGGAAAAGCCTTTTACCTCTACGTAGTTGGGCCTTGCCCTTAGTATTAGCTCAGCATAACCATTCTCGTTCTTCATGTTGAGCCCTTTTATTAGCGTCATCCTCAATACCGTCCTTGTGTTAAGGCTCTTGAGCATGTCAAGCGACTTCAGGAACCTTTTCCACGTGTCCTTTATCTTAGGCCTTGTTACGTACATATAGGTCTCTTCGTCGGGAGCCTGCAATGATATGTAAAGCTGGGTGGGCAGCGGGTCAAGCCTTTCTATGGCCTCCGGAAGCGTGCCGTTGCTCACGAGAAACGTGCTTATGCCCCTGCTGTGGAACTCTGCGAGCAATGCCGCAAGCCTTGGGTAGAACGTAGGCTCTCCGGTAAGGCTTATGGCAACATGCTTCGGCTCGTTGGCCTCATTCCACCTTCGCATCTTAAGCTCGTTGTCGGCTATGGACTTGAATCCGCTGACTATGCGCCTCTGCTCCTTCACCATGCCGTCCACTATCATCTTTGGATCGTCCCACTTGTCTATCGCATTGAGCTCGTTCCACTTGAAGCCCTCTTCCTCGGGTATTAATCTCCAGCAGAACCTGCATCCTATGTCGCAGCCTATCGCAGGCGTTCCCTGTATGCATTGCCAGCTCCTTATGCCGTAGAATGTATACTTGTAGCAGAGCGTCTCTCCTCTAAGGCCGTTGGCTGTATACTCGCATATCTTAACGGCTGAATGCTTTCCAACAAAATGGTAGCCCTGCTTCTCCATGCGTTTTTGCAATTGTTCAGGCATATTGGCCAATAAAACACCAGATAAAATTTACAGCTTAATCTAACTAACCAGTTATTTAATATATACGCATGATTTTTGGAAAGGAACTTCAAGAAATGCCTAAAACCAGTATCAAAATAAGAATAACTATAAAGCATTCAGGGCATTCCAAAACGGGATGCCCATAAGTGCATCATGCGCTTTTTATGGCTGCCTTTACCTTCTTCATTGTAGCGTCATCAATTGTATTCATCTGATGAGCCTCCTTGGCGTGCTTTGCAATCTTTCCCATTAATTCATGTTCGTCCTTTGCTTCTGCAGTAAATCCGCACTGCATTCCTATATCCTTGCATGCAAATGTTTTCTTTGACATTCAACCACCAATATATATTATGGATTAGGTGGTATTTATACCTTGCAGTAGGCATGAAAATTGGCTTAAACGCTTCCTTTTACTAAAAGCTTTAAGACCTCGGATTTTTCATTGCTTGAAAGCCTATGCCTCCCATAGTGCCTTTCTCCTCCGTATCTGGGTATCACATGCACATGGGCATGCATCACCACCTGGCCTGCGTACTCCCCTACATTTGTGGCTATATTGACGCTTTTTGCTCCCAGTCTATTCTCTGCTATAATCGCATAATCCTGCGCTACGGAGAATAGCCTGCAAAGCACCTCCTTAGGCATGGAAAGCACGTTCTCATAATGCCTTTTGGATATTACGAGCATATGCCCCTTTGTTATCGGGTTTATGTCAAGCACCACATAGCACATATCGTCATCGTATACGTGCTTTTCACCACCGCCCGCCAAATCGCAGAAAACGCACTCCAAGCTACCACTCCTCCATGGAATACAGCAATCCTGTAATCGCATTTTTAGCCCTTATTACGGAGTCTATCAATATGCCTGCCACGTCCATTGTGGTCGTATCTACGTATTCCTGCCTTATCAGTTCAAGCATGTCAATTATATCCTTATCGCCTTTCAGCGCAGCCTTTAAAATATCGGTAAGGCTGTTCTCGTCTACCCTCTCGAGCGCCTGGCTTTCTATGTGGTCGTATAGCTGCATGTCCCTTTTGGCATTCTCACCATTAAACTCGCCAAGCTGTCCGGATTTCAGCATATCCCTAAGCTCCTTGGCCTCCCTAAGGCATTCCTCCTCCTTCTCCATCACATAGCTTACATTGTGCTTTATATTGGCATATGGCGTATTTTCTATAATATTCCCGTAAAGCTTCAGCTCCCTAGTTTTAAAGCTTATGAAGCTGTCTATGTGTTTTAATGCGACCTCATCTTCTGCCTTATTTGATATTGACCTTGTATGATCAAAGTTTTTGCTCGCATCCATCAAATCACCATATACTCTTAAAAAATTAATTATTATTTATCCCTTTCGTGCAGGCATACCTGTAAATTGGGGTAGCCTGCCTATTGCTTGTAACTCATGGATGAATACGAATAGTCAAGTCCCTTGAAATACGCGAATGCGGCATATGTCGTGTTTTCCATTGGGGATGTATTTACTTCATGGTACGCTACGCTTGCCAACGGGTAGGAGAAAGATGCGCTTTTCCCTGGCAATAATAAGTATCCTGTATAATTGAGCGCGTTTTCGCTTTCTGGCAATGCCAGCGTGCCGTTGCTTGAAACGTTAAAATCCAGCATGCCTCTATACATGTTTCCCCATGCATAAATCCTGTGCGCATACATCTGCAATGTCGCGTTTTCCGGGTCGAAATTGCCCAAATAATGCATTGCCGTGTAATAGCTTTTGTTCTCGCTCATAAGGCTTTCCAAATAGTTGAGCCTGGAAATGTTAACGCTTTTGTTAAAGTATGAATAGAATGTGCTTACGTTCTTTATGTCCCCTGCATTCACCATATTATTCAGATTGGCAAGCTTGCTCACGTTTATCTGCATAAACTTTATGCTGCTGTTAGCATACATGTCTATTCCAAGATCTCCTATTTGCACTATGAGTTTAGCTATGCTTTGGTTCGTAATGCTGACATTGGGAAGGCCTGTGCTTGAAATATTATTGTCAATAAAATGCCCTGCCAATTCTATTGAGGTTATGTTTATTGGTGCATTCCGATTGTTGGTTATCTCTATATGTGCAATATGCGTGGCATTATCGCTTATGTTAAAGCGCATAGGTACATCGGAAGAAATATTATATTCGAGCCCTTCGGTACTGTTTGAGTCCATAAATCTGTAAACATCCGTATAATTTCCGTTATATACCAATGGATATAATGCGGATTCCAAGCTTATTGCAGAATCATAATTTTTTGGGTAGTATTCCAATGGGAAAAGCCTTAAGCCAACTATTATTGCATTGCTTTCCGAGTAATTATTGAGCGTGAAAGACATGGATAACGTCGCATTCCCGAAGCTGCTGTTAAAGCCGCTAAAGCTAAATGTCGGAGAACTAAGGTAAAAATTTACCTTTGACATTACAGAATTCGATTTGTTCAGGTAACCATCAAGTATTATATTATCCGCCAATTCTCCCGCTGCCCTGAAATTGTTCAAGGTGTAAGAATTTGTGCTGATGTTTCCAGAACCCCCTGTGCTTTCTATACTGGTTTTCATGGATTTAAACGAGAGATTAAATAACGTATAAGGCAATCCTCCTGTATACACTATAATAGGTATTGTGCTGTTAGTTTTTATGTGCGTAACCTGTTTTGGTGGGATAACTAACGCAATGGCCAATATCGCTGCCACTATCAATACCGCAATAAACGCATAAACTGCCTTTTTCATTTTTTGCATAATGCATTCCCCTGCTTTGCTTATTTTATTCCTATCTCTTGCATGCAACAGCAATCATATATTGGAAACCTTTTCTATGGGTCCAAACGTTACTGTTGGCTGCTGTCCTCCACTCAGCATCGTTATGGACCGCACCCAATTAACCGTATACACTGCGCTTTGGCTTTCAAACCCGAAATAGTTCGACAAAGCGTAATAAGCCTTCCCGCGGGACTTTCCCGCAAAATGCCCATAATACTGGCTTTGCTTAGTTTGAAGCGTATCGTTATAAAACCAATACGCATTGCTAAAACCATTGCCCAACCCTATAGTGAAACTCCCTGAAAGAGGCACGGATGTGCTAACGTTTGTGGCTGTGCCGTAACTTACTGCTGCCGAACTTATGCCCTTAAGGCTGAATACATCCCCGTAGCATAAGTCATTGCTGGTAATCCCTACATTTATCCATTTACTGTTATAAGGTCCATTCCCGCATTCGTCGGTACTTCCGGTTCCATTTACCCCCTGAACAATGCCGCCTACACCTGAAGTTTGTAATGATATTCCAGCTTCAGTAAGATTATAGACATTGATGGGAAAATCGCCGAATTTCTGTATCAGTGCAGCGCCGCCTCCATTAAAATGAAGCCCGTTATCTACGGTATAATTGCTGCCTAAACTGTCTACCCATGGGCTAGGCAGTGTAGTCCCCTCGAAATTGGTGTAATAATTGAAAACCTGTTTGCCATTGTCATATTCGCCATATGGTGTTGTCAATTCTGGAGCCAGTCCAGAATGAACGCCACTGAATGTGGTGGCTATAGGGGTAAAATACATATCTATAGTGAAGACTGTTGGACAGCTCCCAAAAAAGCACCCTAATTTAAATATAGATCCTTGCGGCATCTTTACCCAAAAGATTGCATTGCTGCTCATGCTATCGTTGCAATCTTGGCACCAATCGTAAAGCTCCCTGTTGTTGTAATAAAACCTTATATTGCCAAGGTCTGGGGATTCATGCAAAACATACGACGTGTTTTTCGGGTTAAAGCTTACAGGAACCTGGTATCCTGGCTCTATGAAATTCAAAAAGAACCAATTAAAGAAATTAAAATTAGGGATGGTCACATTAACAGGTACAACGTATACTCCTCCAACTACCTTATGGCTGCCCTGGATCCTTATAACTCCGCCGAAACTGTAGTTTGTAGAGGAAGGACAAAAAGCGGTCGATAGCGTGCTAGGAGAAACAGAGCAGTAATTCCCATGTATGCTAAAGGTTCCCGAGTATATGCTTGTAGGGCTAACGGTCTGGTTCTTGAAGAACGCTATGCAGTATATCTTTTGGCCTTGCAGAGCTACTCGCGGAGCACAATACCCGGAGGTGCTTTCTACGCCGCCTACGAAAGCGCTGAAGGAACTTGTATTCAATATGCCTGGCTGCTCAAAATTGGCATCTACCAATAATGCACTCCCTGTGGAAACATTAGTTGACGTATAATTCAAGCCATAAACCGCATCCTGGCATCCGAACGTGTTGTAAAAATTGCACTCCGTAGGGAATATTGATTTCGGGAGCGATATAAACAAGAACAAAACTGCTATTACTACGGTAATTATTAACAGAACCATACTATAGGTTGTTATGAATTCTATGGCACTCTGTGCCTTAGCCCCTTTTCGCATATATAAGCTTTGGAATACAATATTTAAATAATATAATCAAAGCGCAACAGATATCATGGCAGCATTAAGCATTACGGTGCACGGGATTGTGCAGGGAGTGGGCTACAGGTCATTGGTCAGGCACATAGCCATCGGCCTTGGCATAAGGGGCTATGCCAAAAACATGCCTGACGGCACTGTGGAAATAATTGCAATAGGTGAAAACGAGCAGCTTCAAGCCTTTTCCAAGCTTATAAACGTAGACACAAAGCATGGCCCGCAGGTGCATCATGTGGATATGCATGAAACAGAAGAGCCTGCAGGCTATGGCTCTTTCTATTCAAGATAAACCGAATTCATAGGACGCCGTTCTGCGGTGTCGGCACCTCCTCCTTGGAGGCAGAATGCATGTCCTTGCAGTCTATTGCGCGCGTCTCATCAAGCCTTTCGTGTATGACGCCTTCCTCGTCATAAAGGTATACGGTAAATTTGACAGGGTATTGATCAGGGAAATTATTAGGCAGCGTGTATAGGTTTATTGTCCTGCTTACCTCCGTGCCATGCTTCAATATTCCCACCCTAATCCTGCCATTTTCCAACGGCATATCGCTTGCCAATGATAATGGTGCCTTGGCCAATATGTCAGCCTCGCACCAGTAAATATGCTCGGGATCGGTATTCTTAAGGCCTATCCTCATTTTAACCTCATTCTTCATGAAAGCCTTCAACGATTCAGGTTCAAAGTTCGCCTTTAATTCTAATGTCGCCATAAAAAACACCGCATGTACATATTTGTTATAATGCTTAAGTATTTTATACTTTAACAAGATAAAATAATATAACGCGGACTAATCCAGTTGTTAAAGATTAAATCTTAGAAGGTAATCCATGCCGACCATAAACGAAGCTAAGCTTATACAATCCGAAATAAGGCTGCGCAATTTGCTCGTAACCAAGGAAGTGCTTGAGACAAGGCGCTCCATGGTAAGGTGGATGGCGCTCTCATTGGGCATAATAAACCCTGGCGAGACAAGGCTCAGCGCCATATACGTATTAGACGCGATGCTTTATTTCCAGTTCCAGAAAAAACACGATCCAAACGTAAAGGAATTGTCCGAATACATAACAAAGGCGTGGCAGCCCATAAACGAAAAGACGCTGCGCTACCATCTATTGCAGCTTAAATCGTTAAACATAATGGACCATTCGAAAGGCAGGTATTTCCTGCTATATCCGGAAGCTGCGGAGCGCTACGACGAAGAAGCATGGATAACATTCTATTTTGAATCGGAAATATCGCCAGTAAGGGACAAAATAACATCAATAATAAAAGAGATAAAAAAGAGATAAAGAAACGTTAATAAACTTAAGCGAGAGAACTGTATAATAATGGCCACCCAAAAGAATGTGCTCCTCTACGGGGGCATAGCTATAATAGTAGTTGTCGCGGTATTCATAGCCATAGTGGTAACATTCCAGCCTTCAGGCCCGTTGCACATTAATGTTTCTATACGCGCCTTGAATTACAATCCAAAGGCCACTTATCTATTCAATACTACAAAATTCAACATAACGATAAAGAATACGGGCTCTTCAAGCATAAAGGACATGCCAGTGAGCTTCTATCTCAACGACCAGGCATTGAAAGACTACAATGTCTCCATACCTGCGCATAGCTCCGTAAACATAAATGAAAACTACACATATTCTCAAAACGGAACATACAATTTCTCCGTGGCCGCAAACCCATCGGGGATACTCAACGTAGCCAACAATTCAATATCCTACGCTTCCATAAGCGTGAATGTAAGCAACCCGCAATCGCCAAACCTCTATCCGTACATACCGTCAAACGGCACCACAAGTACCTATACGTTCACATTATTCCCAAGAGGCATGGAGTTTTCATCGCTTCTTTCCATATCATATAATGTAAGCTCGTTCAAGCCCTTCATGGGTCCTGACAAGGGTCTGGTCTTCACCATAATGCATGACCTGTCACAATCGCTTAATGTCGGAAATGGGGTGTTCTCGCAATATTCAAACGGCTCTTCGGCATACGGCATATGGCTTGAAGGAGTCATTGGAAACTCTTACATAAAATCGATATTATCAACATACTCATTCAAGCAAAGCAGCTTCACAATCAGGAACAGCACGGCATTATTCGCCAAGGTCAACGATACCACGAGCATGTGCAGCTACTCAAGCCAGGGATGGACAAAGATATATTTCTATTACAATGCAACGCATGCGGGCAATTGCCAAAGCGTGCTTGGAAAGACATACAATTCCACTGAATACAAGCTAATTGAAAACGCAACTTCACTGCATGCAAGCGAATACGCCAAAATAGAAAATTTCTCATATTCAAACTCCACTGACGAAGGCTTTGCGGTAGGCCTTTCCAATGGCAATTACTCAGCATACCAGATATCAGAAAACCCAAGCTCAGGCAATTTCGGCAGCATATTCACATTCCATGCACCCATAAACGTGTCATCAGCGAATTACACATGCCCTGCCTACATATATGTAAACAACAGCACAGGCATGAACATGTGCACCACTTACTACAAGTCCCCTGCTTCCGAATTTGACAATTATTCTTTATCGAGATCCATAGCTATATCAAAAAACTATACCATGAAACTATATTCGTTCGTTGATGCTAACTACAGCAATCTTGCACTTTTCAATGCAGCGTCGCTGTTCACAAAGCTCAATGTATCCGATTCGTATGTAAGCTGGAAGCCGATAATAACAAGCTCGTGCACATTCGATAACACCTCCTTCGGCTGCAGCTATGATAGTTTCAATTCAACCTCGAAAATGTATACAATAAGCATAAAGAACAAGCTCAATACTGCTGTAAAGGTATCGGATATAGGTTGCAGCCTCTACCTGCCTGTTAATGCAACAGTGCCGATAAACATGAGCATAGCGCCAAACTCCAGCATAAACGCATCATTCACATGCAAGCTTCCGCCCGTTGCGATAGGCGCCACAATACCAACATACTACACTACGATGAACTATTCGATTAACGGCAAGCCGGCATATGTAAACGGCAGCATAGAATACGCAAACTTTTTCGTAAGCTGATTGATTCTACAGGCCTATGAAGTCTATGGCTCCCATGCCCTTCGGGAATGCCCTTGCGTTCTCTGATTCTACTGGCAAGCCCGTTTCATTGGCTACCCTCTCAAGCTCGCCGAGCTCTAATTTCCTTGGCAAGTAAAGCTCTGTAAATTCCTGCTCGCCTATTTTTATCTTCTTTACCGTAAAAAGCATCTTTTGGAGCATGCCAGAACGCTTTACCTCTATGCGTATGCTTCCCCTCTTTATTATCTCTTCAATCCTACTGTCCAATGATGTCACCTAACTAAATACATTTTACACGTTACCTTAATAATAAATTGCGTTCAAATTAAAATAATTCATAGTGATTTATAATTATGGCACATGCATAATTAATGTTAGGCAATGCTATGGTCGCGGTGTTTTATTGATAGCGGTAAGTTCATCTTTTATAGCGAGTCTCTATTCTGCGATTTACGGCTATTTAATTCCATACAT
The DNA here is from genome assembly GCA_027364995.1 of Candidatus Mancarchaeum sp. Classification (GTDB taxonomy): domain Archaea; phylum Micrarchaeota; class Micrarchaeia; order Micrarchaeales; family Micrarchaeaceae; genus Micrarchaeum_A. Next base: position 1,249 of record DAHXOG010000004.1, on the reverse strand, counting down.
GCCTGCAATCTTCGCAAACGTACTATCCTTCCTAATATCATTCGTTATATTCGCGGTAATATTGCTGATTCTCATAACATTATTCGTATACCTGTTCGGCTGGGGCGAAAGGAAGATAATGGGCCACATGCAGTCAAGGCATGGTCCAACATACACCGGGCCGTTCGGCATACTTCAAAATATGGCCGATGTGGTAAAACTGCTTTTAAAGGAAAAGATATCTCCATCAAACGCGGATAAACCGCTTTTCGGGCTGGTGCTGCCGACGATATATGCGCTCTTCATATTGGCTTTTGCTTTCATACCGATAACAAGCTCTTTTATAGGGATAAACACTACCATAGGGCTGATAGCCGTATTCCTTATACTCTCATTCATGCCGTTAATGCTTTTCCTGGCAGGATGGACGAGCGGCAATAAATTCGCCTCAATAAGCGCGCAACGATCTGTAATAATGCTTGTGAGCTATGAGATTCCATTGATATTGGTTATTGCATCCGTGGCTATTGCAGCTCACAGCTTCTCCTTCATAAACATAGTCAATTCGCAATCGCACATTTGGTACGCATTGGTATTGCCGATAGGCTTCGTGCTTTTCTTCATAATAATGCTGGCAGAGCTGGAACGCCCTCCGTTCGATATCAGGGAAGCCGATAACGAACTGATAGCAGGATGGCTCACAGATGTGCCCGCCCCATATTACGGCCTTGCGTTATTTCTGGATTATACCAGGATGTTCGTAGGTACGCTATTGATTGCGATATTATTCCTTGGAGGGTGGAACGGACCGGTATTGCCACAATTTGCATGGATAATGATAAAGGTCATAATACTTACTGTCTTCATAATAATAATAAGGGCAACAACGGTGAGAATGACGATAAGGAGGCTGCTTAGGATAGGATGGCTATACCTTCTTCCATTATCCGTTATAAACCTATTGGCATCGTATCTGATATTTGTGTGGTTTGCATGACAATACTAAAAGGCATATATGAGGTTGGAAAAGAGATAATCAAAAAGCCGTCAACGTTGGAATATCCTGAGCACAGGGAAGACCTTGCCGACAATTACAGGGGAATACACAAGCTCGACATGAAGACATGCATAAGCTGTGCAGCGTGCGCAAGGATATGCCCCAATCAGACCATAGACATGGTCGATACGGAAACAGACAAGGGAACAAAAAAGATGCCGCAGATAAACTTGGAAAGATGCCTGTTCTGCGCTCTATGCGAAGAGGTATGCC
>DAHXOG010000049.1 GCA_027364995.1 Candidatus Mancarchaeum sp. | reverse complement strand
AAAATAAAGGATTCAGGGCTAAAAAGCCCTAAAAATTCAATAAATCCTATCTATTCCTGAAACGAATTCCGTATTGTATTCCGTGTTTACGCTTCTTGGCACTTCTCCGTTAAGCTTTGGCGTGACTCCTGTCACAATCGACATTACCCTTACCTGGTCTCCCATCTCGGGGCTGAGCCTTGAGCCGAAAATAACGTTTGCCTTTGCATCCATGCCTTCTGTGACTCCGCGGCCTATCCTTGTGGCCTCGTCTATGGTCATAGATGTGCCTCCTGTGACGTGTATCATTGCGTTCTTTCCATTGGCTACGTCAACATTCAGCAATGGGTGCGTAAGCGTGGACTTTATGGCCTTCTGGACCTTGTCAGTTCCGCTGCCGAATCCCATATTTATTACCGCAGTGCCTCCATCCCTGAGTACTGCCCTTAAATCTGCGAAGTCTATGTTTATCAGGCTTGGAAGGCTTATCACGTCGGTTATGCCCTTCACTGCGTTATACGCTATGTTGTCTACGAGCTCGAACGATTTTTCTACAGGAAGGTTTGGCGCATAGCTAAGCAACCTATCGTTCTCGACTATTATGGTTGTATCCGTATGCCTGCCCAATTGCTCCAATGACCACTCCGCCTTGGCCTTTCTGCTCCTTTCCAACGCGAATGGCCATGTCACGAATCCTACTACTAATGCACCTTCCTCCTTTGCGAGCTTTGCAACGACTGGTGCAGATCCGCCTCCAGTGCCTCCTCCCATTCCTGCAGACACGAAGATCATGTCGTAGCCTTTTATCGCTTCAAGAATCTCGTTCTGGCTTGCCTCTGCGCATTTCATTCCCACTTCTGGGAATCCTCCTGCTCCTAATCCTTTGGTTATCTCCTTGCCTATCAAAAGCTTCTTGTCTGCTTTTATCATGTTAAGGTGCTTCGCATCAGTATTTACTGCTATGGTGGTCGCGCTCTTCAGCCCGTTGTTGTAAAGCCTGTTGACAAGGTTGCTTCCCTGTCCTCCTGCTCCTACGACAGCTATCCTAGCCTTAAAAAGATCCATCTCGTCCATATCGAAGTTCATCATGTTTTTCACCCTATCATTTCCAAATCGGAGTAGGAGCTCTGTTTCCTCTCCTCAAGCTTGCCGACTATGCTGGATCCTCCGACCCCTGTCACTATGGCCACTATCTCTATCTGGTCATCGTATCCCGGGATTAGCCTTGCGCCCCATTTGATGTTCGCTTTTGGGTCCATCCTGTCGGTTATGATCTCTCCTGCCTTTATCGCATCTCCTATTGTCAATGAGGCTCCTCCTGATATGTGTATCAATGCGCCTTTTGCGTTTTCGAAATCCACATCAAGAAGCTTGTTCTTAAGCACGGACTCTGCTGCAATGTTCACCTTGTCCGTTCCCTTTCCGCTGCCTACTGCAATGAATCCGACCTGCCCGTTGCCCATTATGGACCTTACGTCTGCGAAGTCTATATTTATCAGGCTTGGCTGTGTTATCGTCCATACGAGCCCGCCTATTGCCTTTGCAAGCACCTCGTCTGCCAATGCGAACGCCTCGTTCATCGGAAGGTTCGGCACCAGCTTTACGAGCCTGTTGTTGTCTATTATTATTACGCTGTCGCAGTATTTCCTCAATTCCTGTATTCCCTCTTCCGCCTTTACCTTCCTTATGCCTTCGAGGTCGAATGGGTATGTTACCATGGAAACCACTATCGCTCCCATCTCCTTTGCAATCTGTGCCGCTACTCTTATCGAGCCGGTTCCAGTGCCTCCACCCATTCCTGCGCACAGGAATGCAAGCTGTGATCCCTCGAACGCCTTTTCTATCAATGGCCTGTCTACCTCTGCGGCCTTTGCTCCCAATAATGGGTCTCCTCCTGCTCCTAATCCCCTTGTAAGGTTTTTACCTATCAATATCTTGTCGATTTTGTCGTCTATTATCTTAAAATGCTGGTAATCGGTATTGAACGCTATAAATTCTGTTCCTTTTACCCCTGCTTTCACCAGTCTGTTCACTATGTTGTTTCCTGCCCCACCAAATCCTGCCGTTATTATCTTTATCTGGGAAGACCCTATATCTTGTGCATCGCTCGTCGAAGCGTTTCCACCTAGTATGTTGTTAACGAAGTCGCTCATTCAGATCGCCTATTTTGGTCAGAAAAATTTGTTTGACAAGCTTTAAAAGCTTTTTGTTAAGCGTATTATTTATCGTAGTTTGGCAGCCTATTCTTATCCAAGCTAAATATAAAGGTATAAAAACAGGTATTAATGCCAACTTCTTTTACCTTAATAACAAAAAGTTACTAAACGATAAGGCTCATGCAACATGAAAACGGCGATTTTCAAATGCTTCGCCTAAAGCATTCAGCCAGTCGAATTAAATATGAAATTTTGCGTTGCGTTTACAAGCGTTGTGCTTACCACATTCCCGGATGTTTTCATTAATGCATACAATATGCTCTTTGAATTCGGGGACGTATACTCTATTACCCATGAATCGGTAGAATTTATTCCTATGCCAAGCAATTCCGGATTTGCGGCGCTATAAAAGCGTGCATATACGTTAGTGTTGTTGTATGTGTAATTCGATACATAATCCATTATGGCGGAATTATTGCTGTCATAAGCCCTGACCATCGCTATATATGGATTTGTTATTATGTAATTAGGGGCAGCGCCGAATCCATAAAGCCTGCATCCAGAAGAATAAAGTATCTCGTCGCTTGGCACAAGGTTTACCGCAGGATAATCAAATCCCTCTGTCACAACCTCGGGGCATGCCCTTGAGTAATTATAAGCAACATTTATGACCACATTCCAGCTGTCGTTTGTAAGGTTTGACCTTGACGCGCTTATAAGGCTTAGATTTGCATTCGGATAAGCCTGTTCCATATCCTTAAGGATTAGGCCTTCTGCCTGCGCCTTTGTAAGCGGCTTGGGCGTGGCATGGTAAAGCAGCAGTACTACTCCGAACACTATTCCAAGTACAAATACAACCGCAATGGTTGTTATTATTATCTTGGCGAATAAATCCATGGTTATTATTTCTATGGGAAATTTTATAAATGGGAGCAAGCCTACTCGTTTTGCATCGAAACGAAAAGCAATATCGCTTTCGCAAGCAGCAGCTTGTTCTTTGCCTGTTCCCATACTATGCTTCTGGGCCCATCTATTACCTCTGCGGTAATCTCCTCCCCCCTATGTGCAGGAAGGCAGTGCATCACCAACGCATTCGGGCTAGCATATTCGAGCAGTTTAGAATTTACCTGATAATCCTTGAAAAGCTCCCTCCTCTTGTCAGCCTCAGCCTCCTGCCCCATGCTTACGAACGTATCCGTGTATATTATATTTGCATCTGCAAGACCTTCCTTGGCATCGTCATAAACGTAAATAAACCCATGCTCCCTGGCCTTGTTGAAATATGTGCTGTTGGGCATGTAATCCTTCGGCCCGACTAAAGAAATCTTGGCTCCGAGCTTTGTCGCCGCAAGCATCAACGAGTTTGCCGTATTGGTGGCTATATCTCCCAAGAACGCTATCTTAACGTCCTTAAAATTCTTTATGTGCGAATTTATCGTATACATGTCTACTAACGCTTGCGTTGGGTGCTCCAAATCAGTCAAAGCGTTTATTACAGGGACCGACGAATTCTCTGCCATTTCAATAATGTCGTCATGCCTGTAAAGCCTTGCAGCTATAAAATCGCAGTAGCTGCTGAGCATCTTGCTTATATCTGCGAAGCTTTCGCCCCTGCTCTTCTGTGAGGTATTCGCATCTATGTATATGCTCTTTCCGTTCAACTGCGATATTCCCGCTTCAAACGATGTCCTCGTGCGAGTTGACGGCTTCTCGAAAAAAAGCGCCAATATTGAATTTGTCTTCAACGACGTCTGCTCCTTATTATCCCTAATGCTGTCGGCTATCTCGAATATATTAAGCATATCGTCCTTTGAAAGGTCATTTATGCTAAGAATATTCATTCAAACTACCCGAATATCGATCCGAATCCCGCATTGGCCCGATCCTCCTCATCATGTATTGTGCTTATGACCTTTTCTGATGTTGCACTATCGGCTTTTACAAAGCTATCATATTCGTTTTTAAGGCGTTCTTCAGCGCTTGCTATAAATTCGTCATTTGCTTTTATGTATAAGTAGCATTTGTCCTTGTCCAATCCCAGGGAACTGCCGTCCCTCAGGCTGTACTCCTGCCTGGCAAATATCACGTTCAAGCTTTTGTCCTCATTAAGCCTGCGCTTTGCTTCCTGTATGCGCTTTTCGATTTCATCCTTTTTCTCCTTCATTTCAGGATGCTCTTCCATATATTTTTTGTCCTCGAACTCTTTAGGCATGTCAGGGAGCAGGTTCTTATCCAAATAAGGGTCATAGGAAAGCGCCTTTGAAAGCTTTTCCATTACTTCCTTGTCGAAGGAGTATACATGCTCTGGCATCTTAATCACGATAACAGCTTTGCTATCACTGTGCCTTCCCTGCCCGGCCTGTTAACTACTACAACCTTTCCTGCATCCGTGTTGAGTATAGTGCCCTTTGTTATTATGTTCTGCCTGGCGAAGTTCCTGTTATCCTTGGATTCCAAGACTCCCTTGATCTCTAGCTTTTTGTAGCCCTCCTTTGTGAGCACGCTTACGGTCTTCGAGGCCTTAAGCTTTACTGTATTGTTGCCTCCCCTCCTCCTTACGCTTTCCCTTACGTCATTCTCGGCGAGTTTAGTGGCACTGAAATAATTTCCAGTATTGCTCCTTCTCTTGTCCTTAAATTTTACCTTCCTCTTGCCGTTCCCTGCGGCCTTTGTTTCCGAAGGCCCGTGAACCTGTCTGCTAAATTGGCTCATAACATCACTTATAGTATCATTAATTTATAGAAAATCTTATATAAAACGCATTCTAAGTATTCGGAATGAGATATTGCACTCAATGCATTTCATACTTATAATAATATAAAAAGAAAGTTTATTATGCTTTGCATTTCGCGTTAATCCATGCGATATCTTCTTACCTGTAACAGTACCGGCTTCCTTTGAAGATGTATATTGCGCTATACCAATACTGCCTGCGCTTCCTTGTCACGCGAGCTCTTATAACTGGCAATGCCAGTTTTATTGTTCACGCTGCTTTTAACCAAGCCCTCCAATTCATTGGCTTCAATGAAAAGCTTGCTCAACACTATATTTGTTGTTATGTATCGCTCTTTCCCTGAATCCTTATCGTAATAGCGTATTGGGCTCTGATAAAAAATGTTCAGGCTTGTATTGTTGTTGTACTTACTCATATAATAATCGTTAAATCCGTTGCTTTTTATATGAAAGTGCAGACCTTTTTCGCTTGAGCTTACATCCGAGTATACAAGATCATCATTATCCTTTCTGGCATATATGCTGACATAGGTATTATGAGAACTGTTGGATTTCATGTAATTGTTCGTTGTGATTGCCCTTTGCAATAAATCCATTACGGCAAGCGTAGATCCGTCAGTTCTAATATCTAGTTTAATGCTGCTGCCATCTGTATTTTCAAATAATTCCAAATGATAATTTCCATCACCTTTTTCTATAACGCTAACATTGCTTGCCCTAATCGTTACAAAATCGGATTTGGCTTTCCTCCTCAAAAAGCTGGATATCGGTGTTGCATTCTTATTCCAATGCACGTTATACTGATCCGAATACTTCATATATACGCTAACATCCATGATTACAAAGCGCTTTTTTTAATATTTAATTGTTTCTGAACGGGCGCATTTTCCTTGAACATGGGGAAAATCGCCATTTTGCATTTTTTATGCTGGTGCATTGGCAAATCATGGCAGCGGCTCAAAAAAGCTAAATATAATAATTGCGAAACTATTAACATGGCAGTTATGAAAAGCGTGGAAGACAATAGTTATGCTAAAGATGCGGTTTCGAATACATACAAGCGCGTCAAAGA
>DAHXOG010000048.1 GCA_027364995.1 Candidatus Mancarchaeum sp. | reverse complement strand
GGCTGTACTGCCTTCTGTGCCTGTGCCGGAGCGCTCTGCGTAGGCTGGGCATGCTGGATTTGTGCTGTAGAAGATCCCTGCGATGATTGCGGCTTAGATTGAACCGTCTGCCGCGGCACTACCTTTGCATTCATTGGCATATGCCGCATCCTGAATATAAGCATATCGTCAGGATCTACAGGCATTCACGTTCACATCATTTTCTTGGATCTTTCTATGGCTTGACGCTTTTTCTGCTCGAAAATTCCCCTGTGCTTTGCACAGCTTATGCAGTAGTAGACCTTCCTGCGCTCGAAAAAGCGCACGTCGTTAGAGGTTTTAAGGTCAGTGCTAAAGCTTATGGACTTCTCAAATATCACAGCCTTGTTCCTGGGTACCTTCCTTCCGCACGATTCGCATATAACTAATGTATCTTTTCCTCGCAATTAAAACACCTTGATATTGTTATTGCAGGTTAATTAATAAATATTAGCCATATACAATAAGATTACTAATATACGCTTAACCGCATGCATAAACGCATTAAAGGTGCACCAAATGAAATTCTATATATGCTCATCCGACCAAAATATTGCCATAAAATTGGCGAATGCGATAAGCAAAACAGGCGGCACTTCTATAATATCCGAGCAGTTTTCTGATGTGCCTGAGTCATTGGTATCCGATATATTAAACAATGCGGACCAGGACGCGGTTTCCATAATCGTGTGCAACAATCCCGTAAAGCTCACGCTTGCAGCCAATAAAACAGGGTATTTCAACGCGGTATCGTGCTCTACGCAGAATGATATGGCAACGGCACTGGAAGAGGGTGCAAACTTTATAGCAATACAGGATGATTCTGAATCCGTATCAAGCATTACGTCGGCATTCTCTAATTATAATACTGCAGGCTCAAGCAATGCCAAAAAACTGATCAACAAGCCAAAGCCTCAGATACAACCTTCGCAGCAAAAGGGCAGATTTATGGACATGCGCCCCAAGCAGCAAAGCCGCGATAATGCCAATAATGCCAAAAGGGCAGCGGACGAGGACAATACCCCGTCACAGCCATTATGGTCAAAGGATAAAGGGGTAAAGAAGAACCTCAAAAGCCTATTCGGATTGGAGTGATGGCAATGCAGATGCTATGCGAGAAGCTGAGCAAGTTTTCCGTGCCTGCCGTAAGGGCTGCCGTATCATATACGCTCAGCAACAGCTACGGGATGTCGCAAAACGCCATAGCAGCCAAGCTCGGCATTGCGCAGCCGGCAGTATACAAATACCTCAAAGGGAAATATTCCAAAAGGGTGATGATGGTTACCAATTATATACGCTCAAGCAACTCCCATAAAATAATAATCAATGCGGTGCTGTCCGGGAGCACTGACACGAAAATAAGGGAGCTTGTGGAAAAGGTGGCGTCAAGCAGCGAGGTTTTGCACGTACTCCAATCGTATGCATAGCTAAAATCATTTCCTTATCGCACTTGTCGCATAAGCACGACAGCTCTTTAGCATATCTTTAACCTCGTTGCTCTGGTAATACCTAAGCCCGATATCTATGGTTTCGATAACGCTTGTGTCCTTCTTGGATTTTGAAAATAGCTCATCTATGGCATGCAATATGTTTTTGGAGGTCCTATAATACTCAACAATGCCGCTTGCCCTAAACGACGACGCATAAACCACAACGGAGAGCAGCGCACTGTTTATTGATTTGTAGAAATCTTCCGCACTTGCGCTTGCCTTCAATTGCGCTATGCGCTGCGCTATCTCATCCTTTCCATTGCCAGAGGCTTGTATTATGCTCTTTATATCCTCCGCAAAATTCCGACTTGAAGACACTATCCTATCCATCATTTACCATACCTGTACAGCATAAAAAATAATGTTTTTGCCATGGTCCGTCAATGAGCGTAATGCACGGCATGCGCGGATTGCATTGCCTATGCTGTTTACATATTCTTGAACCTTAATAGTTCAGAGGTGCAGCTTTCCACAAGAATTCTGGCGACGTCCTGCTTCCTCCTGAACCCAGGCAGAATGTGCTCCTGGAACCTTATGCCCCTGCACGAATCATATATGTCCTGCATTATGCCTGTGTAGAGCCTTGCCTGCTCTACTTCATTTTTTGCAAGGCTTTCAAACACCTCCCTCTTAAGCTCGCCTACTGCATCCATAAGGCCGGAAAGGTAAGCCTTGTCTCCTACCATTACCTCATCCGGCTTAGGTATTGTCTTATTCTTTATTATGCTGTAAAATATGCAGGCCTCGGCGTATTCCTGAAGCGCTCCGTTAATCATGTTCTCGTTAGCGTAATCCATTGCGTAAAGCTTTTCTGCCATATTCTTGGCCTTCCCGAGCTCGGATTCGGCATTCGGGTCATTTCTATGCATGAGCGTTATCACAGCCCCGCAAAGCCTTACCAGATCCCTTGAAAGCTTATCTGCATTTTCTATCTTTTGCTCTAAATTCTTCAAATTATTGTTTATGCCTTCTATCTCATTGAATATGCTATCCATGCAATCACCATACTTAATGTTTTATTCCTTACGAAACAATATTATTGTTTGTAGTGCTAAAAGAATATGTGATGCTGTGCGTATATTATTCGTATTGCCCTTGATATTGATAACAGTGCTGATGTCGGCCAGCTATGGTGCAACCGTATCGCTTACAGGATCATGCACATACTCAAGCCCAAGCCTCCAATCAAATTCTATAAATGTAACATTCTCATTGGTGAATACGGGGGATTATCCCGCGACCAGCGTATCAGTAGTGCCAAAAACCTTCGGGCCGCTTTCAGGCATGAAGCTAAATTCAAGCAACATAGGCTCATTATATCCGAATGTCACTAAAAACTACACCGTGACAATCAACGGATTATCAGAACCAGGGGAGTACATATTCGGAATCATAGTATCGTATTTCCAGGGCTCTTCAAACTTTTTTGCCGCATTCCCGTGCGGATTCGACTACAATTCGAGAAATCTGACCGATTATGTAACCCCTATCTCGCTAAGCTACAAAAAAGACGTGCTGCACCTAAGCCTTTTCAATATAGCCCAAAACAAACTTAATGCAACCACTTACATAATAGCTCCGCCGCAAGTGAGCTATACTCCAGACAATATAAGCGCATCGGTAAATCCCGACGCGGAAACCAATATGAGCTTTAACGTATCGCTAAGCCAATTATCCGGAATAGCAAATGCCACATATGGAATATCGCTGGCGTCGGTGTACAATTACAACGGCAACTACTACTATTCCCTAAAGAACTATTACGTATCCACTGATTCAAAACCCGCAAGCTCAATATCCGGAAGCATGCTGTTGGTTATATTCTTCGTGGCTGTGATAATAATACTGGTAGGGCTCATAACCTTTTCAGTATTGCGTAAGAAGCGCAAGCCGAAAACGATGTAGCAAATGCGCTGATGAGATGCCAAAACCTTACATAAGCATAATAATTCCGACACTTAACGAGGCGGCGAACATAAGGCATTTGCTGCCCAAGGTGAAGTCCGTATTAAAGGATTATACATACGAAATAATAATAGTGGACAAGCACTCGAAGGACGGAACCGCTTCAATAGCAAAACGCATGAGGGCAAAGGTGATATACGACGACAAGGGCAAAGGAAGCGCATTGATACGCGGCTTCAAGGCCGCGAAAGGCAATATAATAATATCCATGGACGCAGACCTTTCCCATAGGCCCTTGGAGCTCAAATTGCTTATATCCGGGGTTGAGGCAGGATACGACGTGTGCATGGGATCAAGGTTCCTAACTGGGGGAGGCTCCGACGACATGCCAAGGTTCCGCCGTGCCGGAAACAAATTCTTCGTGTCATTGGTCAATGCATTGTATGGGACAAAATATTCTGATCTGTGCTATGGCTACAGGAGCTTCAGCAACGTCGCGGCGCGCAAGCTCAAGCTTAAGGAAACGGGATTCGGCATAGAGACGGAGATAAGCATAGAGGCCAAGAAGGAGGGCCTCAAGGTCATGGAAATACCTAGCTTCGAGAAGAAGCGCATCGAGGGAGTGGGTAAGCTGCATGCGTTCAGGGACGGATACGCAATACTTAAAACGATATTCAGGAATTTCAGGTGACGCCAAATTATACTGTGTTATTGTATCCCACTATCCTGTAAAGTCCGTACGTAAAGTTATACGGCACATACGTCGCAGTGGCAATTGGCACAGTTTTGTATTCCGTGAATGCCTGTCCGCATATATTGCCGGGGGTTCCGCACCAGTATCCGTAATCTATCACAAAGCAGCTGTATTCGCTTTTGGCGGTTGCCATAAAGCTCTGGTTGTAAATGTAATAATATTGGGCAGACGCCTTTCCGTTTATGTTGAAAAGAGTAGGGTCGTAGCTGAATACTAAGCAATCATTCGGTATTAAATTGCTGCTGTTATATACAAAACTTTCATAGAATCTTGCCGCTCCGGCTTGGGCTATGTTGGAAGGCTTTATGGCAAGCTCGTTTATCTGCAAGCTAAACGCGTAAAGCACTATTACGACTATAATTGCGATAGCAGCAATGCCTATGGCTCGCATGCCTTTCAATCTTTTAAATGCCTCTATCATCCACAACAATATCGTGACTAAACCCGTGATAGCAGCTATGGCTATCGTTTTCACGTTTATGTGAGAATCATTTTTCAATCCTACCACCAAACGCATTTACTGCCAAATGCTTGATACCGTATATGCCGAAACCTCCCAATATGCTTGCCTGCGCCGCAAGTGAAAGCATGAACCTCCAATCCACTCCATACATAACGCCTCCTGCATAGAAGGATGTGTAAAGCAGGAAGAAAGCGCCGAACCATACCGCAAGGGCAAGGAACTGCCTGTTATAGCCCAAGGCCAGCATTATCGCAATGCCTATTATCGCCAATGCCGTAAAAAATAATGGCTGTATCACGTCGCTGCTTTGGTATTGGTTGGTCCAGTATGCAAGATTTGAGCATATGTTGGCCTCAAAGTTCTGGAAGTTTATCGGGCTCGAAGCGACAAAGTTCTTGAAGCTTGATGCGCATGTCTCTTGGACATAAGCCCCTGAGTATCCAAAATTGCCAAAAAACAGCTCGTTAGCCGCAAAGCTTATCTCTGGGGCTATTGCAAGTATGAAAATCAGTATCACGATTAAAAACTTCGTGTCCATAAAATGTCCCAAAAACAGCCTTATATTGGAGCGTATGGATCCGATTATGTGCTTGTCGTATAATATTATGTACATCAACGGTATTACTAAAAGATAGACTACTCCGTCAATCTTCATGTATGTAAGAAGCGATATGCTCATAAGCGCGGTAAATAATGTAGGAATACTCTTTTTTGCTATAAAAACAATCATGAAGAATATCGCAATCAAAGCAAACAAGAGCATCGGCATATCTGACGTCGTAGGATATGCCCAGACCAACAGCACCGGCGTCAATGCCATTATAAACTCGGAGAATATGGCTATCTCGAACTTTTTTGATAAAACAAGTGCAACTAAAAATGTCATATAAACGGATAACGCGGCAACGATGAGCATCGTCCCGTATGCCGTAGCCCTGCTTATGCCGAATGCTGCAAATCCCATTGCAAGCACGAATGCAGCTCCGATGGGCTCATGGAATGAGGTTCCAACGAAGCAGGTAACTGCGTTGCCATAATTGCACATATAGGCCTGCCCCATGTGCAGAAGGTTTAATGCCATGTCCTGGTAAATCGTGTCGTCGAAATACAACTGCTGCGTAGGCTTGACTATGGCTATCTCAGCCGCAATAAAAATTGCGACAACAACGAAAGAGAGCAACAGCTTCCTGGAATCAATGCCATAAGACGAGAGAAGCTCCTTGATGTATTTCCTGGATAAATACACTCCCGAAATCATGCCTACGAACGAGATAAGTATCCCGGCAGTAAATAGGTATTCCTCGAAGCCAATGCCGCTGACGCCCATCATACACCCCTTCTGTTGGTCACGGTTATGCC